>VGUW01000117.1 GCA_016874185.1 Gammaproteobacteria bacterium | reverse complement strand
CCCACTTCATGCATCATTAAGGGATGTCCCATCATGCTCGCAATCAAAACAGCAAAAACTAGGAATTTGGAGTTTGGAATACGACTCTCTATTGAAGCACTTCTTTTCATTAATTGGATCAGCCCCGAAGCCGAAAACATGGTAAGAACTATGTATTTGGAGAAGAAAGCGATATCAAACGATCCAGTTATAAAATACAGCCAAGCACCTAAGTCGTATATCGGAGCAGACACTCTCGAAGATAAATACAAGTTTTCGCCTGTGTTCATCCGAAAATCTGTATTACTTGTTAAGGTATTAATTAGTCCAGTTTGGTGCAAACTTTCAGAAAACCATCTCCAGCGATTAAAAATCTGAAAATCCGCGTATATCAAATCCTGCCACGGATAGCGTACTAGAAGCCCATATTTCGGAAGTACAAAAGCTAGGACTAGTAAGTAGATTGCGTAAAACAGATAACTAGTTTTGAAAATCCTCAAGAAAATAAAATCCTAAATCGTGTTAGCACTATGCTGAATAAGACATTAAGTATAGCACTGGCTCGGATTTTTTTCCCCTCTTCATATGTACGTCCCCGATAGGTTATTGGGCATTCATATATATTTGCAGCATTTTTTACCAAGTAGGTCATGATTTCAGCTTGCTGCCCCCACCCATAAAACTTTAACTTTTTTTCGTTCACTAACTTTCTATCAAAGATTAGGTACCCTGAATAAAGGTCCGTGAAAGACGTATTGTTTAATACGTTAAACACCCGTGTAAGAAAAATGTTGCCCCATTTATGCCAAAAATAGTGCACCCTTGTCATAGGCGATCCAGAAAGTCTTGAAGTTAGCAAAACATCTGCACCATATTGATCGACCAAACTGACGAGCCTAGGTATTTCCGTTGGATCGTATTCTAAGTCGGCATCTTGAATTAAGACATAACCCGTTTTTATGCTTTTCAACCCCATGATTATGGCATTCCCTTTACCATAATTTAAGCTGCTTGTTATGAGATTGGAGTAGAGATGCGAATTTTTTCTTAATAATTTTGAGGTGTTATCAGTTGAGCCATCGTCAACAACCGTAATTGAAAAAGATTTAACAAACTTTTTCTGTTCATTGAGTTTTTTGAGCACTACCAAAATAGTGTCCTCTTCATTGTAAACTGGAACAAGGATTTGTAGCAGATCCATCATTCCTCCTTGCTTCCTTGGGTTGCCAACTTTGATTCTTCCCTATCGCTGATGATAGTCAGTTAGGCGCATCTTTGTAGACAATTACAGGGTTTTTCTTGCGTACAGCAACGCCATTTGAAGGGTTCTGAAAAAGCAGTGCGTCTACTTCAATTCGAAGTTGTGCCACCTTAATAGCCATATTCGCCATTGCTGATTCCAATTCAATGATGCGTTTAATACCAGCATGATTTATGCCCTCACCGATAAGTGCTCGCACTGTGCGAAGGTATGCAATGTTTTGTAGTGAGTATCTGCGACCACGACCAGATGCGCGCTCAGGGGAGACTGATCTCATGCGATCGTATTGATGCAAAGT
>VGUW01000116.1 GCA_016874185.1 Gammaproteobacteria bacterium | reverse complement strand
ACTGCATTTGTGGTTTATCTGATTCCTAAGCAATTTTCTACGGAAGAAGAATTGGTTAAGAAAATTGTTGCGCTTAGCTCTGTTGTGGCAACAGTATCTCTGATATTCATAACCATAATGATTGGGCAGTGCTTTATGAATGCAGAAAATAAAACCCGCTTCTCTTTAATCATCTGGATTATAGCGTTGATCGCGATGGGTGGGATAATTGGCTCTTTAACCAAGCCAGAGATTAGCACTTGGTATAGCACATTAAATCGCTCAACTCTGACACCGCCAAATTATGTATTCCCGGTTGCCTGGACTATTTTATACGGCATTATTGGCACATGCGGCTGGCTCATTTGGCGCCCTCAAGCATTTACCCAGCTAAGTGTGATCAAAACCTTATACGTGACCCAGCTCATCTTAAACTGGAGCTGGACTCCTTTGTTTTTCCATTATCACTTAACAGGACTTTCCCTTGTAGTTTTTGGGAGCTATGGATATTTTGGTCGGCGCACTCATTTTTCTAGCCTATCCAAAGATTAGAACAATATCGTTACTTATGCTTCCATATTTGCTCTGGATTCTATTCGCAACTTACCTAAATTTTTACATATGGTGGTGTAATTAGGGGTGAGTACATGAAGACAAAAAATAGGTTAAACAATCTACTCTCAGAGGAAATTCTTAATGCTTATAAAAGCTTGGTCAAAGCTGTTACAAATATTTCTCAAGATTATTTCTTTGAAAAATCTTATGAAATGTCTGGGATCAAAGTTAGCGTTGCGGATATTATTGCCTACCAAATTGGTTGGGGTGAATTGTTAATTTATTGGTATACAAGTGGTACGCGGGCAATTGATTTTGTCATGCCTGGTGATGGTTTTGAAAAATGGGATTACCATAATATTTCTTTGCACTTTTACAAAAAATATTCTCATCTTTCATATCAAGAGTTGTTAGGTAAATTTGATGTTATTGTGCATAATGTTATTCAAATAGTTAATCACGAATCACAATCAGGCAATCTTGAAAAACTAGGAGTATGGCCATGGTCTCGTTTAAAGTCAGGAAAAGCATGGCCTTTAAGTAAGTGGATAAGAGTTAACACTATCGCCCCATACAAGAGAGCTTATAAGTTGATATCATAAATTCTCGATATATTAATCAAAAACCTTTGTTAGATGTTCAAAATAGCTTGTTGTATCCCAACCATCCTCTATTGCCCACACCCAGCTCAGCACCGCTTGCACGAAACACCAGTCAAGGATTCGCTGTGATGGTAATTCAAGAGCTGCAGCAAATCGAGTGATACGGTTATGAATAATAGTGGTAGCATCAGCGTGATGCATTAATTCGGGAATCGGGTTGCGGATAAAAGCCGCCACTTGATAGGCTGGCTCACCAATAACACCTTTTGGATCGATCACCAACCAATTATCACCATTTAGCAAAATGTTATCGTGGTGCAGATCACCGTGAAGCAAAACATCTAGCGCAGCCGTTTTTAAAAGCTGATCTCGGAGCTGTCTTGCTATTTGTAGATAGTGATTTGGAATATTCCAGTCCTTATCCAAAGCCTTAAGCCAATCTTTGATGTGG
>VGUW01000115.1 GCA_016874185.1 Gammaproteobacteria bacterium | reverse complement strand
TTTACCAGAACCTGCTGCATCCCAAGCAGAAGCTTTGCTTTTGGGGCGTTTGAAAAGTTGTGCAAAGGTTTTAAGTAGCATCAGCAAATCCCCTTATGTGTAGCAAAAGTAATGCGACGCTTTAGGGACGTACTGCTTTTTAAATCTGATTTAATGCGGCTGCGTAAATTTAAGAGATCTTTTAAATCTACTTCCGCATATTTAACGATATGATCCCCATAAGCCACAGACACAACACGCTCACCCATCTGTAATTTGGTGATGGCTTGCTCAATTTTGACCAGATCATCTTCTGTGTACATAAAAATTATCCCATAAATTTACTTCTTATCACCCTTGGTCTTGAGGCTTTGCTCTGAGGCAGTGGTGATTGTTCATGTTGAATCTTATATTCAGGAATCGATGATTTTTTGTATCCCATCAAGCTATCCCATTTGGAAGGCTGCCAGCGGTCGATGCCGATTGCGATACTTGCGCTTCTTGCATAAATACGACAATCCAGTGCTTCGTTGCGGTCACGAATCTTTTGCCATTCACGTTTTGGATAGCCTTTATGAACTTTGGTAACCAGCTGCTCGGACGTCAGCTGTTTAAAATATTCAGGTCCGTAACTTGGAAAGTGACAATATCCCGGAGGAAAGCCTTCTTCGCCTTGGGAAAGCTTAAGCGCATGATAAAGCTCTGACTTTAAAACGGAGACACCCACCGGCCAGAGTTTAGCGCCACGTCTGAGTTTTTGACCCAATACTGTCACGTCTACACGGCTTGGTGCTCCTAGCGGCACAAGGGCTTTATCAACACCTTTTACAGCCATGACTCGCCCAGGCGGTAAACTTCGAATCCAACCATAGACTTCTTGAGTGGCGTAACCGGCATCAATGGCCATCATGGAAATCCCTCGGTCTAGGCCGTCTTCGCTTGGGAATAAAGTGCTCATCAAAGCAGATAAATGCTGCCAAGTGCTCGTTTTGGCGGGGTCACCATCAAAAATACGATAATCCACTGACCAACTCTCGCGGTTTTTACCCCAAGCAACAATTTCTACTTCAATACGGTCTTTTTGTACATCAACACCGGCAGTTAGAACCAATCCTCCAAACGGTACAACGCCAATCGGATAGTTTTCTTTACGTTCAAATAAGCGCTGCCAATCGGGAGCTTCACCTTTATCGACCCAGGTCTCGCCTAAAGTCGTGTTAACCCAAACTTTCAGCAGCTGCTCATTATCTTTAGCATGTAAGAAATTCTGAGCCGCTTGTCCCCAGCTTAGCCAACCCACTGGACTATAAAGGCTTGAGAGATGAAATCCCGCAATCTTGCCATTGCTCTCGTTAGCAGCTCTCCACTCGCCATTGGCTAACATCCAGGTTTTTTGATGATTGTAGATTTTTTCTTCACAAGATATGCAGACATAATAGGCATTGAGCGGATCGTCATCCCATTTGACTTGAGGCCATTTTAGAATTTGAAAGGTATGGCAATGCGGGCACGGCACCCAATAATAGCGTTGATCGGAGGCTTCAAATTCCCTCTCAATACGGCTTAAGCCTTGAATGGTAGGCGTTGAGACTAACAAAATTTTGCGCCTAG
>VGUW01000114.1 GCA_016874185.1 Gammaproteobacteria bacterium | reverse complement strand
ATGGATGAAATGCTGGAAGAAATGGAAACGATTGCAGCCAGCGGAACAAAATTGCGGCTCGACTATGCCATTGATGAATGGCTGGATGAACATGAGCAGGATGAAATCATTGACTATTTTAAAAGCTGTACCACCAGCGATTTGCGCGTAGCCCAGCAAGAACTGGAAAACGGCGACTATAACTGGGAGCAGTTAAAAATCATGCGCATTAAGTTTTTGAGCGAATACGGGATGTAAATATTTCAATACAACTTTCTTAGTCGTTGCAATAACAGCAACTTCACTTCCTAACTCAGCTATCAAGGGATCGCGTCATTTCAACAAATTGCCGAGCTTGATCCAAACATTCAGGATGAATGGCATACTGAAAATAGCGCTTGTCTGCATCGGTACGCTGTGATTCAATAAGCGGCAGTTCATGTTTTGAGTACGCCTTAAACTTCAAATTGATACCATTGATCATATCACTGCGCATCTTTTTTTGCAGTCCCACATTCTTGTCTTTACACCCAATGATATAATTGATCTCATTCGATGAGGCAAAACCACCTTCAAGCGTTTTGTTAATCAGCATTTGCAACAGCGACACCTCAGTTTCAGTGAGCGAGGGAACAGCAATCATGGTGGTGTTGCCATTGGAGTTATAGATTTTTGTTTTCCTTTTACGCCTGCTTACCCTATGATAGGCAAAAACCATTCCCACAATAAACAGTGTACTCGCAACTGGGAGAATGATATACCATTGTGTAGGACGCGTCCATATCTTACCTTCTTTTTTTAAAGACATACCCGTTACAGATACCGAATCTAGTTTAGCGTAATCAATACCGGTAAAATAAACTTTGCCTGCATAGTAATAATACATTCCAAGTTTATCACTGCGCTCTATCGATTGAATAAAAGAATTTTCCGTAAGAGAATAGTACGTATTTTCTTCAGGTTTGAGGTAAAAAGCAATAGGAGATCTGAGAAGAATCATCCCCTCCGGTGTATGTATCAATCGCTTAGCTTTTTGAAAAGCCTCAAATATACTGGGTGAAAGATTTCCTAATTCCTCGATATGATTTGTTTTAAGATCAAGCTGAAAACTATTCAGATTGAAACGAGCATTTTGAGCCTTATCATTGATGCCTTCGTTTAAAATCTGCTCATAAAAAATATACATTTTGGGCGAAACTGTACTCTTCCATATTTGCTGTATGTCATTTAAATTATGCACTTCTCTGTTAAGGGGTACAATATCCCATTCGCGACTTACCTCATTGTATTTGCGCAATAATCCGTTCGTTTTCCAAAAACCATAGCCGGCGTAATTATACAGCCCCCCTGCATGTGTAAAAAAATGAGCACTTATATTATAATTGATGTTTTCAATGAAATTATCATTTCGCCGAAAATAGAGTAAGCTGTCATTCATATCATACATTCGATATACACGGCTGGTTCCGTTTATACATAGAAATACACCTTTCTTATTTTTAAGGAGGTATAGATTTTTTTGTAAAAGCAGCTTGCTTTTGAAACTCGTAAGTTCATAACTCAGAGAAACTGTTATAGAGGCTTCCAAATCAGGCTTTGCCAAAGCGGAACGGAGAAATTGGTTGTTTTGAATCTTGACAATAGAATCAGGATCCTGAGCATAAAGGGAGCGATAAACGAATAGTATGCTAAAAAGAAAGATTATTACTCTAATTAAGCCTTTATATTGAGTGTGCTTTGA
>VGUW01000113.1 GCA_016874185.1 Gammaproteobacteria bacterium | reverse complement strand
AACGAGCATCCGCTAATCATCAACATTGGACCAGAGCCGCTTATGGATGAATTTAATTCTGAGTATTTGGCGCAAAAGCTTGAGTATCGGTCTTCTCCGATTAAGAATTGCATCATGGATTCTAAACTGGTTTGTGGTGTGGGCAATATTTATGCCAATGAATCCTTGTTTCAGGCACAAATTCATCCACTTTTGCCTGCCAGTAGGCTCAAAGACGAACAGCGGGTATTGTTGGTGCAGGCAATTAAAAACATATTAAAATCGGCCATAGTCGCAGGAGGCTGCACTTTAAAAGATTTTGAATCAGCCAATCAACAACCAGGTTATTTTCAAACTGATTTGGCGGTATATGGCAGGAAAAATCGGCATTGCTATCGGTGTGCTACCCCGCTTATGCATATCAGAATCAGTGGGCGCTCTACGGTATATTGTCCGAGCTGTCAAAAACTTTAAATATTGTTTGTTTTCTGCTGAGAGCTTACATAGAATTAAAGAATGCAATTAACGGCTGTGCTTTATGAAAACTACAGAGACAATACAAGAAAAAAATTCAGTGACTTCGATTATCCTTAAAGCAATTTATTATTGCAGCATTTATCCTATTTTGTTTATTTTTGGTGGTCGAGTCAGTGGGCGTTTTATCCTTGATGATATGATGATGCTATTCACCGGTATGAATTTGACCAACGGCAAGAAGATTCGTTGGTCAGATATTGATGCCAAAACTCAGTTAAAGATTGTGGCTTATTCCATCGCAATTATATTGCTGCAGGTATTTTTAATATGGGTATTTGTTAAATTCAGTTTTGTTGAGGCACTGTTTTGGAAAGCGTTGATTGAAAAGGAGAGCCAGCTATTTTACTTTGCAGCTTCAAGTTTGCTGCTTTTTAAGCTTCTTGACGTGGTTGGTAATGGCTTTTTAAAAAGCTTAAAAGGAAATTTAATCATTGCTTGGCGGGAAAATTATGTTAAAAAATTGAAGGATATTGTGCTTGGTCTGCTTAAATCACGGGTTTTGCAAAGAAATACTGTATGGCAAGAAAGCAATTTTGAGGAATGGGCGAAAAAATGGGCGCCGATGGCAGAAAGCAATGTGAATCAAATGTTTCAGACTGCAGTGAATATTATTTTTAATTCTCTAAACGCATTGATGATGACTGTTTATTTTGGGCATCTTTTGGTGCTGTTATCATGGCAAATCTTTTTTTGGTCACTGGGTATTGCTTTGGGATTAAAGTTGATATTGGATTGTGTTAACAAATGGGTGAATGATGATGTTTATTCCCAATACAACCGTACGGCCATTGATCTTCGTGCTGCAGGACAATCTTTGCTAAGCCAAGCTCCTGTTACCTTCAGTTTAGGTATTGAAGACAAATTTGTTGGAAAGTTTGATCAGGCCAATGATTCATATTCAGCCAGTGCCAGGGGAATGGTGAGGTTTAAAGTATTGCTCAATGCAATTCGCTGGGGACTTCGGGAAATTATAGAGCCTTTAGCGCATGTTATGATAGCAATATTCTATTTTACAGGGCAGGTTTCATTTGTGCGTTTAAATTTAATTGCCAATGCAGCGATTAAATTAATTTATACATTGCTTGATCTGGGTTGTGATATTGAGCGGTATAATGCTTTTGATATGGCATTTAATGAGGTTAAATCAAAATCCGAGGAACTGCCTGTGCCAGCTCAATTGAATAAGATTGATTTGAGTACAAAGAGCTTTTTTGATTCGATTGGCCAAAAAAAGGTT
>VGUW01000112.1 GCA_016874185.1 Gammaproteobacteria bacterium | reverse complement strand
CCCAATGGCCAATAACCAACTGAATCGGAAGTTTAAAATCAAATCCGCTCCTTGCATCAAGATCAGCAATCTTGAGTATTTTGACAAAGTCATCGATATTGATCAAAACCCAATAGGCAGAACGCCCCGATCTAATCCTGCCACCTATACAGGGTTGTTTACACCCATTCGTGAACTGTTTGCTCAAACTCAAGAGGCCAGAGCAAGGGGGTATAACCCAGGAAGATTCAGCTTTAATGTCCGCGGCGGCCGCTGTGAAGCATGCCAGGGTGATGGTTTAATTCGGGTTGAAATGCACTTTCTATCTGACGTTTATGTCACTTGTGATTTATGTCATGGCCAGCGCTATAATCAAGAAACCCTGGGTATTCACTTTAAAGGCAAAAACATTGCACAGGTTCTGGCATTAACGATTGAGGAAGGACTGACATTTTTTGAAAATATTCCCTCTATTGCCAGCAAACTTCAAACCCTCTATGATGTGGGCTTAAATTATATTCAACTTGGACAAAGCGCAACCACCCTTTCTGGAGGCGAAGCTCAGCGTATTAAGCTGGCCAAAGAACTGGCAAAAAGACAAACAGGCAAAACACTCTATATTCTGGATGAACCCACCTCAGGACTTCACTTTGACGATGTACGCGCATTAATGGAGGTGATTACAAAACTTCGCGACCATGGCAACACAATTGTTGTGATTGAGCACCACCTGGATGTTATCAAGATGGCTGACTGGATCGTCGACATGGGCCCTGAGGGTGGCAATCAGGGCGGTGAGGTTATTTTTCAAGGAACAACCCATGACATCCAAGCATGCCAACAATCACACACCGGCCATTTTCTGAAAAAGCACCTGGAGATTGAACGTCAAAAATTAAGCAGATATCGGCCTAAAACGCTCGACATAGGGAATAATTGCAGGGATTAAAAACAACATAATCGCAGTTGACACCAAAAGCCCAAAAACCAAACTTGTTGCCATCGGAATCAAATACTGTGCCTGCAATGACTTCTCAAAAATAAGCGGCAACAGCCCCCCCGCTGTTGTTAATGTCGTTAACATTAAGGCCCGAAAGCGCATACAAGATGCCATGATCGCTGCTTCAACTGTTTCAACCCCACTTCTTCGAAGCTCTTGGTATTTTAATAATAAAATAATAGACCCATTAACCACAATGCCCGCCAGTCCAAATATCCCAAATAACGACAATAATGTTAAATTCATACCCAAAATAAAATGACCATAAACTGCCCCCACAACCCCCAGAGGGATCGTGACCATAATCACCAATGGCCAAAATAATGACCGACTAATCCATGCAATCACAAGATAAATAATCATCAATCCCAAAATACTGCCCATGCGCATCTCTGGCAATGTGTCTTTTTGGTAACGGTCCTGTTTTGAAAACTGCGCTCTGACGCCAAACTCCGACTCAATAGCAGGCAACAACTGTTTGACCTTTTCAAGCACAACAGATGTGGTCGTCTTGGACTTATCAACATCTGCAACAATGCTCACCACCGACTGACCATTATACCGCTTTAGCATTTCAAACCCAACCTCCTCCTTAAGAACCACACAATCCCCAAGCAGCACCCTCTCCCCGTTTGGCAATACCAAAGGCAGCTGCTCAATGCGCTGAATATCTGTTTTATCGCGCTGATCCAGCACAAGCTCTATTGGATATTCAAGCCCATGCTGATAATAACTATCAATCACAATACCACTAAGCGCCGCCCTAACATGAGAGACAATCTCCTGCATCGTTAGCCCTAATTTTAAAGCAAAAGGACTCAGTGACATATTTACAACCCTCTTACCATAGGGCAAATTATCAACCACATTGCTCACATGCTCCATCTGCTTTAATTTTTCCTGAAAAACA
>VGUW01000111.1 GCA_016874185.1 Gammaproteobacteria bacterium | reverse complement strand
CTCTTAAACTTTCTTTGGCGTTTGGATGATGATTAATTTGATGATGCCTCAATATACCGTCTAGCTTTGCGCCTAACCTTTCGAAAGCACGCCGGCTTTCAAGATTAAAAAAATGCGTACGGAACTCGACCGCAATGCATTTAAGCTTCCCAAAAGCATGCCTCAACAACATTAATTTACACTCCGTGTTGATTGCAGTTTTTTGAGCTGAATGACGATACCATGTTGACCCAATTTCAAGCCTAAAATTTTGCTGGTCAATATTCATGAAGCTCGTCATTCCAATTGGTTGTTGATTCGAATCCAAAACACAAAATGGATTCATAAGACCCAACCGCTGTTAATCTAACCGCCTATTTTTTTCTTTTTTGATTCCATCGGGAGTTGGGATGCTCGTATATATTAGAGGTTCCAAAGCTCCCCATCTTGTACAGCCTCACTTAACCCGTCATGGTGCGAGGAAGAAAGTGGTACCAAAGAGGCATATCTGCCAACGAGAGAAACCGGTTCGGCGTAATCCATAATTACGATTTATTGAGTAGTATTAAAAAATGCGTCGCCATGCGGGGTAATGACAAAAAATTTTTAGAAAACCTTAAGATCCCACCGTAAAAACCCCGATTTCTTCGATTTTATGAAATCACTTTAGTCGTTAAAAATCTTCAAAGCGAAAATTTGAACAGCGATGCAGGTAATTGTATTTCTGGCTAGTTGCAACAAGATCGAAATTCTCAAGTAGATGCTCGTCTGCGGAGCCAGAATGTCACGATAAGTGCAACAGCTAGCAATGCCGAAGCAATAACATCAGCAATAACCACTCTTTGTATTGCATGGTTATACTCCCCGCTCCAAACTGCAATACCGATAAAGCTTGTGGCACTGACCAGTCCTGCAAATAATGCAGTAATTCTTAGGGATTCTATTGGTATTGCAAAAAGCATTATTGCGCCCAAAACTCCAAATAAAAGTGCCCTATGTTGAAGCAAGATAGCAATATTGGGATCACTTATTTCGATGCCGTACAGTCTAGCCAAAGTCGGCACTCCTGCCGCACCTGATATTGGCATAAGGTGAATAACACCCGCAATCAATAATGCTGCAGTCGGAAAATATTTCATAGATTTCTCAATATCAGTAGAAATTAGTATGGCTTTGGGGCTGAGATTAAATGTGCGAAAGCAATTTCAAGCTAAATGCCAAAGAAATGGAAATTAAACAGACTTGGTTCATGAATACGCATAAATTATTTTTTACTTAAAGCAATTTTGATGGTTAAAATAATTATGGCTGGCGGCATAACTACTACACTAAGATCAAACAAAAATAATCTATCAAAAGGAAAACTCCATTGCGACCAGATATGTAAGTGAAATAGTCCGTGCAGCTCTGACCAAGCCACTGCTGCAATACATAGAGGTGCACTTACGATACGCAGTCCGTAAATGCCGATTAGTCCGCTACTCAAGTAGATGAGGCCTATGTCTCTAATGAAGTGAATATTGTAAGAGCCATATGAGCTGACGCCGGGTGTCAAATTATAGAAATTAACTGGCGAATAGAAAATTATGATGCCAGTGACGTTCCAGATGACAAAGATCAGTAGTGGCAAATTGATTGTGAGAAGTTTGATTAGCTTCTTCATTAAATTGCCATGTAAAGTAGAGCACTAAATATTATTTCTAACAGCAAGTAAAAAATCGGGATTTTACCAATTACCTTGTCTATAAAAGCAGAGATCACACGGCCAGATGCTATGCCAGTAAGAGCCACGGTAACAGTTATCAAAATTCCGGTACGCATCGCTGACACTTTAAGTACAATAAAAAGCATTAATGCCATTGCTAGCCCGAATCCGCTATAGACTGGACGAACCTCGTTTTTTCCTGATGCTGTTAAG
>VGUW01000110.1 GCA_016874185.1 Gammaproteobacteria bacterium | reverse complement strand
GAGAAGTGAAGAGATTGCAAAGAAAGCCACAGCCATTACGGTTCTGGTTGAATGCAATTAGTACATTTTTGAAAAAATCTAAAACAACTTCTTGTGGAGTAACACTAATGAAGGTGCTTGCAGCATTTTTAGTAATTTTCCTGAAAATTAATTACGCTCAAGCAGATTGCGTTTACGGCGCAAAATCCATCCGACTGCTCAAGTTTAATAGATGGAGCAAATCGTATTTGGGATAAGAATGGAGAAAAATTTCCAAACACGGCTGACGGCCTGAGAGCATACCAAAAAAAATACATTAAAAGCGCCAACAATGATCCAGTGTATAGTGGTTATACTAAATTTACCGATAGAGGTTACAAGGAATGGGGTGACTTTTTTATATCAACCCTAGGTAATCCATAAATTTAAAGCAAAATGATTTAAAAATGAAAATCAAAACGCTTGCCGCTAAGTCCGGCGCGTGGACATCAAATCAAAGGTTGTGCGCGATTGAGTTTGCATTGAATCTAACGACTATTTTCCAATTCTCTCTCGCAACGCGTTATCTCAGCCTTCAACAAATGCACCAAAATTCTGTCATAAAGTTTAAGCGGATTTGTTCTTTTAGCAAATCTTTCATATTTTGACGTTACATTTTCCTTGATCCATCTGGCTTTTGCTAGTTTGGCATTTAGACAAATCTCAAGAAATCCAGATTGGAGAAGCTAGGCCACGGCGTGAATGTTGGCCATAGTTGATACGATTATTCTGGCAGTTGAGACATAATACTCCTCATAATTTTGTTAAAAAATTCCCAGT
Source organism: Gammaproteobacteria bacterium (assembly GCA_016874185.1). Classification (GTDB taxonomy): domain Bacteria; phylum Pseudomonadota; class Gammaproteobacteria; order Comchoanobacterales; family Comchoanobacteraceae; genus UBA1515. The sequence goes on along the minus strand of VGUW01000110.1, from coordinate 1,103 downwards.
CACTCTCTGTAATAGTGCCAGCGTGATAGCACATTCTTAATTTGAAAAAGAAAATTAGCCTTAAACTCGTTAACTCAAATATATAATCGGGATCATCTTTTTTATAACGATCATAAAGAGAGCGCATGATTTCTAGACCTGCATCGTCAGGCAGGAGTGCATAACCATCTATTGAATAACCGATTGCGCAACATTTTTCCCAGTCCGCTTTGCTATCTATATTGAACATCTCACTCTTAAGTTCATGGTTAAAATACTGCTTAAAATGCCATTTTTTTTCGTTCTGAATAGAATATCTCTCTAATTTTTCAGCTAGGTCTTTTGAAACGGTACAATGCCAATGCTCTCCATGATTTGGGTGCGTCCACATGGGGGCATGACCATGTTTTGATTTTAACAATTGAAACAATTCATCATGCGGCACCAAATACCAATCTCGTGCACCGTGTTCGCCCTTGCCAGGAAAGACCATATACAGTCCCTTGGCACCATATTTGTTCCATTGAACAAAAGCCCTACTCTTCAATTGGCATTTAAAGGTAACGCCGTATGGCGATGCTAAAAGAAAATCAACACCGCCCACATTTGCCTCTGGACGATAGATCATATAACCCCTCTGCATAAGAATTGAAGAAACTTCGTTGAGATTTATTGCTTCGGTTGTTTTTGTGCTTGCGAACGGCGAAGACATTTTTTCGTTTCCATTGTCCTAATTGATTTATGCACCAGTGATACCACTGGTTAAACAGTCAGACTTATAATTCCAGCAAGATAATCTGTGAAAAGGCAAGCGCTTTCTGCCTATTTTAACATTGAGCGCTGCCAGAGAGTGAATTGGACGGGCTTACGATTTAATCAGCAATCTTTTCAGTTTTCCAAGTCTCTAAGATCAGCTGAGCGTTATTCATTTTTGCACGGTTCCATTCATCTGCCTCAACAGCCTGAGCCTCTTGTTCGCAGACAGCGGCATAATCCACGCGGGCAATTGCCCAAGCGCGATGCATCTCAGGTGAACTTTCAGATGAGCGTAACATAGGCATGGCCAGTTTGCATTCCCTATTAAATTCAGCCCTAATTCTGGCCGCACGGGATGCAGCGACAAA
>VGUW01000109.1 GCA_016874185.1 Gammaproteobacteria bacterium | reverse complement strand
GTAATAAACTTGGCATACCTGGCGTCATTCAATGAATTAAGTTGCTGAGAAATCTTTAACATCAAATCTGATCTCAGCTCAGGAGCGATCTGAACTAGCTGGCTCTTTTCCATTTTAATCGCATCGTAAATATCTTTGCAAAGTCCATCCCGCTCTGATTCCGCTGATTTACAACTCACAGCAGCCAGCTCCTGCAAAGTCACCGGTGTTAACACCAATTCATACTCCAAAGATAATTCAAATAAAGTACTTTCATCCAAATTACCAGCATTGGCCTCCAGCAGCAATAAAGGTCGCTTAACCTCAAGCAAAGGTCGCCTGCTAACAGGCTTTAATAAAATTTGACTGACATCAGTATCAGCATCTGGAAAAACCAAGTCACTGCATGGTGAGTAACGACCCATTGTTGAGACAGTATCCGAGCTGGTTTCTGATGAGGCTGAGCAAAAGGAAACGGGTGAGTGACGACGACTGACTGAACCCGTTGAGCCAGTATCTGATCGAGATGAGGTTTCTTGACCTGAAGAAGTATCAGCCCCAAACACAATCCTTGGCGACAGCTCATCAGCGCTGGATCTAAGATAGCCTGCTGCTTTTTGAATGGGTGATAACCTAATTCCATCCCCTGATTGCCAAAGGCCTTCTTTGGCTTTTTTAGACACGACAGTTTCTGGCTCTGTGTTAGAAAATATGGGCTGAGTAAAAGGGGGTTTTTTCATAGACTTTTTATTATAATTTTTGTTTAAATATATGTTTTATAAGTAATTATATATGATAATTGCTATTTGTCAAGCCATAGAACCGCATTGAATATTGACAAACGAATCCTGAATCATCATCATTCACACTGAGCACAAGCAAAGGATAACAATGCAGGAAAAAAAAGCAAAAACCGAAAACGGGGGTCCCTTACAGCTTGATATCCTAGAGTCCTATGCACTAAAAAAGAATACACGGGTATTAAATACTTCGATTCTGAACCACGATCTGATCAATCAAAATGATCTGCTAAATGAAAAAATCAATGCCTTTAAGCAGTACCTCCAGGTTTATGGCATATCTGAAACACTCAAAGACCACGATGGAATCACAGATACACAAAATAAAGATTATTTCCACCACCATTTTTTCATCAACCACTGTTGGTTTGTTCTGGAATACTACAAACTAGACCCAAGAACCGTCGTACTTACCCGATTTGCGCCTCATGAGAACTTTAAATTTAGGTCAATCAGCCCTGATAACATCAAAGCAATTGCTAAAAATGCAGCATCCAAAGAAATCGTCGCAAAAACAGAGGAACTTGAGCAAAATTGCAAAAAGAAAATTTGTAAATTAATCTCTCACAATAATTTATCAGCCAGCCAACTTCAGAGGTTTTCAATATTTCAAAGCCAAGCACAAAACTCTGCCGCTGATTGCAATGACCATCAAGCACCATCGGCTATTCATTGGGGCAGATCATAATCTGATATCGCATACACCCATTTAGACCCCTGAAAAAACCAAAGATATACCCAAATATCACAGTCAAACACCTCATCCATCTGGCTGCATATGCATTGACACAATTCACAGGTGCTTTCCAAACAAAAATGATTCATGCTATGTTAAACAAGCAGCGAGGTATTATGCACATTTTAATCACAGGCGGCTCTGGGTTAATTGGCTCAGCTTATATCAAAGCCCATCCTGAACATCATTTTCTTTGCCTTACCCATCAGCGCAGCGATTTCCCTGCCCATTGTACATTAGTAGGACTACTGGACCAAATCACACCCTCAACCCAAATTGACGCCATCATTAACCTTGCAGGAGCGCCGATTGATCAGCGCTGGAGTCAGAAAAACAAAGACACCATCCAAAACAGTCGCTTTCAGACCACTCAAGCCATCATTGATCTCATCAAAAAACTGGAAAA
>VGUW01000108.1 GCA_016874185.1 Gammaproteobacteria bacterium | reverse complement strand
ACCAAAAGCAACTCTTTTTTGATCATCGATTAGATCTTTTGTTGAGAACAGTGCAGCTAGAGTCGATGGATTGTCTATTAATTTAAAAAATGCATTTTTACGACCTTGCTCCAACGAAGAATTTAAAAACAACTGATAACATAAAACGTTATGGTCTAGCATGGGTTTATTACTTTGAATCATTAACTGAGATTTTACATCCCGATCAAAATTTATTTCTTTACCACCACTGACAACTGCATCAAATTGTTGTTTATGACTTTCTATACGGGATTTTATATCCTCTAAAACATTCTGTGGATCAATTTCAGCCAAGGGGTTGTTAATAGATTGCTTGAAATTTTGGTAATCCGTGATACATTGCTTAAGTAGCCCTTGGATTTCTTCAGAAAGAGCGCCCCCTTGATCAAATTGTGCAAACCATGCCTCATCCAGTTTACTAAAATCAACAGTTAACAAAAATGCATCGATACTACTTTTATAAACATTGCTTCGCATAATTATAATCTTATTATTTATAAGCTAAGTATAGCAAAACCGCAAAATATATGCTTGTCTTTCATAGGAAATAATGATCCTTACATTGATCACCAAATTCTTTTGACATGACATCCATTTGATCAAATGCTAGTCTCAAAATTTAGGATTCATATGAACCAAAACAAATCATACGATGTGATCATTGTTGGTGCAGGGGCATCTGGTCTCATGGCAGCTATCGAATGTGGTAAACGTGGCCGATCAGTACTGATACTTGAAAAATCTAGAAAACCTGGACGAAAGATACTCATGGCCGGTGGTGGTTACTGTAATTTCACCAACTATCATATCCAGCCCAACTGCTTCCTTTCAAATAACCCTCATTTTTGTAAATCAGCCCTTAAACAATATACTCAGTGGGACTTTATCTCACTGGTTGATCATCACCGAATCCCCTATCATGAAAAAACCAAAGGTCAACTGTTTTGTGATACCAAGGGCGGACAGATTCTAAAGCTACTGCTGGATGAATGTCAAAATAAACCCATCACCATGAAGTTTGACATAACCATTGACAGTGTTAGAAAAATATCAGATCACGCTTACACACTTAGCACCAATTCTGGCTCCTACAACTGCCAATCACTGATCGTGGCCACCGGCGGACTTTCAATTCCATCCATGGGATCAAGTCAATGGGGGCATCAACTTGCTGCACAATTTGGACTAAATGTTCTACCCCTAAGAGCGGGCCTGGTTCCACTTACCCTTCATGTCGATGATAAAGCACGACTTTCGCCACTCTCTGGCATTTCTTTTAATTCTAAAGTCAATTGTCATCAACAATCTTTCCATGAAAGTTGCCTCATCACACATCGAGGTCTTAGCGGCCCAGCAATCTTACAAATATCCTCCTATTGGCAACCGGGTAAAGCCATTACCATCAACTGTCTCCCTGAACTTGACATCTGTATTGCTCTTAAAAACCACACCTCTTCCCAAACTGTTAAATCATACCTAAGCACATACCTTCCTAAGAGATTTCTAGAAACACAAATCCATGCTGATATACTAAAAAAACCACTGTCTAAGTTAGATCAAAGCGAATTAAATATCTTAGACCGGCAGCTACACCAATGGACCATAAAACCCAATGGGACTGAGGGATATAAAACAGCAGAAGTGACACTGGGTGGCGTAGATTGCAATGACTTATCCTCCAAAACCATGGAGGCAATTGCGCATAAAGGCCTTTTCTTCATTGGCGAAGTGGTTGACGTTACTGGCTGGCTGGGGGGCTACAATTTCCAATGGGCTTGGTCATCTGGGTTCGTGGCAGGACAGCATGCTTAAGGGCCTGTAAAGGCCTTAGGCTCAGATGGTTGCATCATTCTCATCCAAACCTCAGTTGCTTTGTCTTTTGCACCAATAAATTGCTTTAATTGCTCAGTACTCTCACCATCTACACTTATCAGATCCCCTTTAAAGGAGCAGTAGCGAT
>VGUW01000107.1 GCA_016874185.1 Gammaproteobacteria bacterium | reverse complement strand
TGAGGGGACACAAGAGGAAGAAGGACCTGAGCTACTTGGGCCACCGACAGCCAGGTGGGATTACTTTGATGAAGCCAACAAACTGATTGCCTGCGTTTATCGCTATGAAACAGATTCAGGTAAGCAATATAGACCATGGGACGTTAAAACCTGTCGTAATCGCGCGCCAAACCCAAGGCCGCTTTACAATATTCCAGGCATCTTAAAAGCCAAAACGGTTGTGCTTGTTGAGGGAGAAAAATCTGCAGATAGCCTCATGAAACATGGTATTACGGCAACCACTGCCATGTTTGGTGCCAATGCGCCCATTGATAAAACGGATTGGGAGCCGCTTAAAAACAAACATGTGATTATTTGGCCGGATCATGATGAGCCAGGCCGACAATATGCTGATAAAGTGTCATTAAAACTCAAAAACCTGGGCGTGGCATCCATCCAAATCCTTCAGATCCCAGAAAATAAGCCCAAAGGATATGATGCAGCGGATTCTGATGCAGAAGGTGTTGATCTTGAAGATTTTATCGACCTTTGCCCGAAAAAGACAATCAGCGTCAATAAGATGGTCCCGGCTTTTACCTTGGGGCAATTACTTCAGGATGATTCACCAATGCCCTCTGATGTGATTGCCCCGCGTATCGTAACGCCTGGTGGACTCTTGATTTTTGGTGGTGCGCCCAAAGTAGGAAAAAGTGATTTTCTTATAAGCTGGCTGGTGCATATGGCAGCAGGAAAGTCTTTTTTAGAGATGAAGCCTGCAAAGCCTTTGAAGATTTTTTATCTGCAAACAGAGATTGGCTACCATTATTTACGTGAGCGCCTTAAGCAACTGGAGCTTGATCCTGATGTGCTAGAGCAAATCAGCAATAATCTGGTGATCACGCCGCAAACCAGAATGTTACTCAATGATGAAGGTATTGCCCAGATTGTGCAAACCATCAACGACTTTTTCGATCCAAAAACCGTGGACCTCATTGTCATTGACCCTTTGCGTAATATCTTTGACGCCGGTGATCATGGCACCGAAAACGATAACAATGCCATGCTATTTTTCTTGCAAGAAAGGCTTGAACGCCTGCGTCATCAGGTAAATCCCAATGCCGGGATGATTGTTGCTCATCACACTAAAAAGATTACCAAGAAACTTTTGGAAGAAGATCCTTTCCAGTCACTTAGTGGTGCTGGCGCCCTCAGAGGGTTTTACACCACCGGTATGATTTTGTTTAGGCCTGATGAAACCAAAACGCCCAGGCAATTGATGTTTGAACTACGAAACGGTGAGCGTATCGATAATAAATGGGTCGATAAAATGGCTGGCAAATGGTCTATCTTGGAAGAAGAATCAGAGCGTTTGGTCAATAAGCATTACGGTGAAAAGTTGGATGCAGAACGCAGGCGTAAACACGATATTATTTTGCAACTGATTTACGATGAAGCACGCAAAGGTAAACTTTATACTGCAAGTCAATTTTGCAGAGCCTTTGAAAATAGATCTGGCCTTGCCGGTCAGCATTCCATTCGTGATCGCATTGATGTGCTTGCCACCAAAAGCTATATCAAATTCTGCAAAACCGCTGCCCGCAAATCAAAATATGGCTTTTTATGCGTGGAGGCTATGGATTTAAAAGAAACAAAAGTTGATCCCGCAACGGGCGAAGAAACCACCCATTTTCAGCCTATATTACCCACCCATTATAAGTCCGCTGAAGATGGCACTATGATCCCTTTGGAAAATCCCTCGCTGTGGTTTTATCACGATTAGCTATTTTGTAAAAACCAGAGTGAATGGGTTTAGCCGGTAGCCATATTCCTGCTTCTTAAAGCCGGGCCAGCCAAGGGTTTGAATGATATCATCACGTTTGATGTTAACGCCCAGCTCCTTAGCCAGCGTTTCTTCAATGGCCTTTTGCATCTTGTTAAGCGGCCTTCTAATTTGCTGCTCTAAATCATCAATCAACCCCATATGTGGCTCTAGGCGCTCAGCAATTTGATGAAGGTTGAGCGGTGTATGCATCTCTTTGGGTTTCCCTTCTTCAAAATCGCGCCAATATTGTTCCAGTAAAATCCTGAAAATCTGAATACG
>VGUW01000106.1 GCA_016874185.1 Gammaproteobacteria bacterium | reverse complement strand
ACCTTTTTCATATTTTCACCTTTTTCTTGTTGTTGTTTTTGGAGATTATTCTCCAACCTCAGCAGTTTCCTGCTGATTTCTTGTTATTTTTACCTTTAAAACTGCTTTAATCAACTTGATGCAGTTTACTTTCACTGACCTTTTATCTTTTTTAAGCACCGATCTTTGATCTTGATGTATTCCTCCAAGCCCCAGCTCATGATGATCCGGTCTGAATTTAATATGATTAGGGCTGACATCTTTCAAAGCATCTCTTAATTCTTTTTGATTTAGGATTGCAGCACATGTCTTGCTTTTTACTTTCTGCTGGCCCGCTGTACTCTTTTTTTGTGATCTTTTTTCAATTGCCATATTTTTATTTATTGTATTCATATTTCCCAGTATAGCATAATTGGATTTTTTTTCATGAAAAATAATAAATAATTGATAATTTATGACATTAAATTGCAATTGCGCATCGTCTTTTAACACCACCAGCCATCATGATAAAAAAACAGTGTTATTTAACCACCCACCAAAGCGCCAGTGCCATTTTTAATGTTGGCATAAGACAATATAACAATACGCCCAGCACACATCTTAGCCAGTGAGGGTAGCAACGTTTGAGCAATAAAAGACAGATAATGCCCAGTAACTCAAAGAAGGTACCACTTACCCCAATCCACCCACAAAGCCCATAATTCAAAATATTCTGACTTTTGATATGCAGCCATTGATCAAGATCATGTCTGACATTCCGCCCCATGCGCATTTCAGTCTCATCCAAAAGACACTCTAACCCATCCTTCATATAAAGCAAGCCTTGCCCAATGGCTCTTTGAACACACCAAAGCATAAAAAGACCATGCTGAAATTGATGCCCATAGCACATGCAACAAACCATAAACAACGGCCAGAGGCATCTTAAAAAAACATACAACGACAGTATGAGCCTGGATTTAAATGACAATCGCTGCAATACCCAAAATATAAAGAACATGCCACCTCACTTACCCATGCAGCATACGCTTTCATCGTCTTAATAAAATACCGTTCTAATAACAGCAGAGCTTAATCCATCTGGCTATGTTAAAAAGCAAGCGACATTCGCTCAGTATCCTCTGTGCTTATAATTTTGATATCTGAAATCAGTATTGATAAATACGGATTTTCATCAATTTGTCCTTTAATCCCCTTATTTGAACTGAGCAATGATGCCCCCATTAATTTTGCTGCCATACACTGATATAGGTCATTCAAATCATACTTGGAAGAGCACTTTTGCCCACCAACCAAAACTTGACCTCGAATTGCTCTTGAAACTTTAACAGCCACTTGATCTTGCCGAAGAAGTTCTTCACATATTCTTATTTTTTTTGCCAGCTCAGTCTGCTCTTCTCTTGCCTTATGCAGCAATGGCGTCATTGCTTTTATCTGATTTGACAAGGCTTTTTGTTGTTTCATTTGCTCCTGTAAACTTTTAATCTGCTGACCTAGCCGATCTACCCCAGCATCCACCGTTTGCTTCTTGTCCTTAAATTCCTCCAGCTGCCTGGATATATTCTCAGCCTGATCTGCTCTAATTTGATCAAACATTTTCTGTAAAACCTCTTCCTGCTGCTTCTGTACGATGTCTGAATCCATGGGACCTTTTTGCTGCAAATCATAATTTTTCAACAGCTTTACCCGATCAGTCACAAACAGCAATAATCCCCTACCTGGCTCTGGGTGAATCGCCTTCCATTTATCCAACGAAATCTTATCATCCGAAAGCGTAATCGGCATCCGCCAATTAACAGCACCAAAATCGTTAATCACTCGGGCATGTGAAAGTATTTTCAATCGATCTTTCACCTTTTTAGAATGATAACTTGAAGCATCAAATAACCTCAATCGTTGTGCCATAAACCCATTCCTCATTGAGGGTTCTGATGAATAACAACCTAAGGCGCCACTTTCTGATATATCTTTTAATAGCCCTTTTGTGCGAGTAATAAACTTGGCATACCTGGCGTCATTCAATGAATTAAGTTGCTGAGAAATCTTTAACATCAAATCTGATCTCAGCTCAGGAGCGATCTGAACTAGCTGGCTCTTTTCCATTTTAATCGCATCGGAAATATCTTTGCAAA
>VGUW01000105.1 GCA_016874185.1 Gammaproteobacteria bacterium | reverse complement strand
TCAAGCTGTTTACCAAAGTCAGAGGAACGATCAGTGCGCTTCAAGGGCTTACCAGGTCGACGATCATGTTTGCACTTTGTACTTAAACTCCTCAGCGGACTAAATGCGTCTAAATCGATACCCGTTGCACGTGAGGTTTTGGCTTTTGGCCCTAATACTTTACCCATCTTACATTATCCTCTACTAATTACGCTTCTCTTTACGACGTCTGGCACCATTATGAGGCGCCTTTGTGCACTCAGTGACACTCAAGATCTTAAGTCCACTGCTTGCAATACCGCGAACAGCGGCTTCACGACCTGCTCCAGCACCATTTAAACGCACATGAACCTCAATCATACCACGTTCTTTTGCAACGCCACCTGCCTTTTTAGCACCCTGCTCCGCTGCATATGCAGTAGCCTTACGGGAACCTTTCTGCTCACCACCGCTACCACCAGAGCCCTGTGATACTGTGTCACCATTCATGGTTGTAACAGTCACAATCGTGTTGTTGAATGTTGCAAGAACTGCAACCACACCTGTACTGGGCGCGCGCTTTTTAACTTTATTAGTCGTTGATTTTTTATCTGCCATACATATTATCCTTTATTAGAGCCAGTTCTGCCTTTACGTGTTCTTGCATTGGTTTTCGTTCTTTGACCGCGAACAGGTAACCCTCTTCTATGTCTTTTACCTCGGTAACAACCTTTATCCATCAAACTTTTGATATTCAGACGCACTTCTCTTCGCAAATCACCTTCAATCGTATAACTCGTGACACTTGTACGAATCAAATCTAGCTGCTCATCACTGAGGTCGCCAACTCGAGTTGATGATTCAACGTTTGCATTTTTACAAATCTTCATCGCACGTGACTTACCAATACCATATATAGCGCCACTCAAAGCCACCCATATGTGTTTTTTAGGATGAAGGACTCTTCCTGCAACAATCGTATTTGATGCCATAGTTTATACCTTGTTAACCTTGTCTCTGCTTATGTCGTCGATCACTACAAATGACTCTAACAACCCCGGATCGTTTTATTATTCTACAAAAACGACAAAACTTTTTTACTGATGCACGTACTTTCATTATTTACCCTTATCTTAACAGGTCCATATTACTTTTCTTGCCCTTTTTTACCAACGAAGCATATTGCGCTGGTATCAAATGGGCCTGTATTTGGCTGACAAAGTCAATGACAACCACCACAACAATCAGAAGTGATGTTCCACCAAAACTAAATGGCATTTGCCACCACCGATACAGCATTTCAGGCACTGTACACAGCAAAGACAAATAAATGCAAGCTATAAACGTTAATCGCATCATTACTGATTCAATATAATCACGTGTCATTTTCCCAGGTCTGATGCCTGGAATAATGGCACCTGAACGCTTTACATTGTCTGCCATATCACTTGGGTTAAAAGCCAAGCTGGTATAAAAATAACAGAAATAACATATAGCTGCAACAAAAAGAGCAAAATAAATGGGCTGACCTGGTCCAATCAAATAGATGACATCACCCAACCCACCATCCATCCATGACTGTGGAACAATCGAAGTAATCATTCCTGGGAAAAAAACCAAGCTGGAGGCCAAAATCGCCGGAATAACACCTGCCATATTGATCTTAAGTGGAAATACTGAAGAGCGAGCAGCTGAGATTCGGGCTCCTTGAGCACGGGCTGGGTAACTGATTGGGATTTGACGCTGGGCTCTTTCAACAAATACAACAAAAAACGTAAATGCAGAAACTGCCAGAATGATACCAATAAAAGCAATAATATGAATTTGCCCCTGCTTGGCTTGGGTAAAAAACTGAACTACTGCATCAGGAAAACGTGAAACAATCCCTGAGAAAATAATAATTGATATGCCATTACCAACACCACGCTCTGTCATCATTTCACCCAGCCACATCAAAAATAATGTTCCCGTTGATAATGTGATGCCCGTTATAATATAAAAGCTCAACCCAGGTTCCAGAACCAAGTTTTGTCCAATTAAAAGCTTTGAAACGCCTATTGACTGCATGATCGCAAACCCAAGCGCAGCAAAGCGAGTATACTGTGCAATTTTCGAGCGACCCTTGGCGCCCTCTTTCTTGAGTTGTTCCAAAGGAGAAAATGTCATCGATAAAAGTTGAATGATAATGGATGCGGTAATATAGGGCATGACCCCGAGGGTAAATAATGTCAGGCGTGACATTGCACCACCTGAAAACATATTA
>VGUW01000104.1 GCA_016874185.1 Gammaproteobacteria bacterium | reverse complement strand
ATATTACTTGATCTGGTTTTTTTTGATTCTAACGGTTGTGTTTTAGATTTTCAAACAGCAGTGCCATATAGCCATCAATTAATCAGCATACCACCACAAGCTGAATTTACATTTGAGCTTGGTGGTGGTGCGATAAGTTATTATCAGATTCAAAAAGCTGACTGCTTGAGTGATGCATTATATGATTTCTAAACCAAAAGCAACTAAAGTTAGTCCTACGATAAGACCGATGATCATGATGATGCGGGTATGTTTCACTTCAACGGAGTAGGTTCTTAGCAGCTTGATCCACATGTTTCTGCATAAAAGGCGGAATGAGCCAATAATGAAGAAAATGCAACCAAGATATGCGACTATTAAGTCAGGCGTTTGGGTTTGAGCATGTGGAGGGTACAGGCCAATAATGGTAAGTCCTATCAATAAAGGAATAATTCCCGCCATGAGCATTAGACCATGATTGTGAATGAGGTCTTTAGCTATGGCTTTTACCTCCTCAGGCTCAATCACAAATTTTAAAGATAGTATGCTTAGAAAGGTGCCAAATAGGATGATTAGAGTTAAGCTTGTCATATTCTACTCCTTAGCTTATTATTTTATTAATTATAGCTTATTCATCATTGTTTTTGTGGGGTCTGGCCATACTTAGTGCATCAACCGCATCGTCAAAGGTATTTTCGTCCAAAATATTTAATGCCATGGCTGCCTCTTTTAGTGAAAGATGATTTTCATGAGCATGTTTTGCGATTTTGGCGGATTGATCGTAACCAATAATTGGGTTGAGTGCTGTTACTAACATCAGTGAATGATGCAGGTAAGCATTGATTCGTGTGGTATTTGCCTCAATTCCGGCAAGACAGTTTTGATTAAATGAAGACATAGCATCAGTCAGTAAACGAATACTGTTGAGAATGTTAAATATAATGAGTGGTTTGTAGACATTAAGCTCAAAATGACCATGTGTGGAAGCTTGCGTAACGGCTACTGAAAGACCTTGCACCTGAAAACAAACCATTGTCATTGCCTCTGATTGTGTTGGATTGACTTTTCCCGGCATAATCGAGGAGCCAGGCTCATTCTCTGGTAATATCAATTCTCCAAGTCCGCAGCGGGGTCCTGAGGCAAGCATACGAATGTCGTGTGCAATTTTATGAAGTGATGCAGCAAGGTTTGCAAGACAGCCACTGAGTGCGCAAAGTGGCATATGTGCACTTAATGCAGAAAATTTGTTTTTGGCCACACAAAATGGCAGTGAGGTTTGAGTTGATAAATGTTCAGTCATTTTTTCATCAAACCCGTCAGGGCAGTTTAAGCCAGTGCCAACCGCTGTGCCGCCAATAGCCAGCTCAAAGATTTTGTCACAGCATTGATGAATGTCCTGAATATGGTCATCTATCAGTTGATGGTAGCTTGAAAATACATCACCAAGAGTCAGTGGGACTGCGTCTTGTAAATGGGTTCTGCCGATTTTAACAATATGATCAAAGGCAGTGGCTTTTTTTTGCAGGGTATTTTTAAATCGCAACATTTCAGGAAGTAAAGCTTCAAACACGCTTTTAGCGGTAGCAATGTGCATAGCCGTTGGGAAACTATCGTTTGAAGACTGTGAGCAGTTGACATGGTCATTGGGGTGTACCGGGGTTTTTGTACCTCGGGGTTGACCTGCCTTCTCATTTGCAAGATTGGCGATTACTTCGTTGATGTTCATGTTAGTTTGGGTGCCAGAGCCAGTTTGCCAAATGCTAAGTGGAAATTGATGGTCATGTTGGCCAGATAGAATTTCATCGCAAGCGCCAACAATATGGTTTGCAATCGCTGAGTCTAAGGCTCCAAGTTCCTGGTTGGATTGTGCTGCTGCTTTTTTTAGTTCCACATAAGCATGAATAAAGGCACAGGGGAATTTTTCTTCGCCGATTTTGAAATTTTGTAATGAGCGCTGAGTTTGTGCGCCCCATAAAGCCTCTTGATGGACCTTGATGTTACCGATGCTATCTTTTTCATCTCTATATTGACTCATTATTTTTATCCTCTGTTTTGGTTTTTGGGGCCTGAGCTTTCTTTGTGCCAGGTTTTTTAGTTTTTGGCATTTCATCTTTTACTGATGCCGCTTCTTCATTGACATGGGGCGCGGCGTCTGTTTTGGGATTTATTTCTTCTAAAAGTGCCTCAAGATTTGTGCTAATCTTGGCGATGGAAGCACTGGTTTGCTCATGAATTTTTTTGAGCTCAGCCATTTGTGCTCTCAATCGATTGATTCGATA
>VGUW01000103.1 GCA_016874185.1 Gammaproteobacteria bacterium | reverse complement strand
AATTTAGAAACACTTGAGTTGCTTTATGAGTACGGTTATAGAAACCTTTACGGAATTGACCAGACGTTATTTAAACCAGATCACAACGTTGCAAAAGTATCAAAAGGTGATGTAAAAAAATTACCCTTTCCTAGTGAAATGTTCGATGCTGTCCTTAATATACATGCAATGCATCACCTAGGCGATCTTCCTGACGTCGCAATTGTGCTTGATGAAATTCGAAGGGTCCTCAAGCCTGAAGCGAAATTCTTGATGATTGATTTTTGTCCGCGCTTCCGGCTGAAACTGATTTTTGCTTTATTCAAAATAAGGGTGCTTTCATTTACTAGATACATGAGGCACTATGGCAAACAATTGCTAGCTGAATGGGATATAATTCATCGTTTTTTAGACAACTACCCATTCATAAGGAAAATGCTAGCAATTCAATATAAAGATGAGAGTGTTGTTTTCGACAACTGGCATTTTTTCATAAAATGTACTAAGGCATAATATGAGTCTAGTTTATGTTAGAAGTCCATTGAGAATTTCTTTGGGGGGTGGTGGAACTGATTTGCCCTCATATTATCAAAGTTTTGGAGGGTTTTTAGTTGCCGGCGCAATTAATAAATACATATATTTATCAATAAACAAGCCATTCGGGCAAAACTCCATACTTAAGTATTCAGAGCACGAAAGTGTTTCTTGCAATGCTGACATTAAACATCCAATTATAAGAGCTTGTTTGTCCTTGTTTGATGATCTAGGACCAATTGAGATAACTTCAGTAGCTGATATACCTGGTGGAACTGGGCTTGGGTCTAGTGGGGCATTTACCAGTGCGTTGCTTAAAGGTTTGTATCAGTACAAACGACAGCACATTTCAGATTTTGATCTTGCAGAACTTGCATGTCACGTTGAACTTAATATGCTATCGGAGCCAATAGGCAAACAAGATCAGTATGCAGCAGTCTTCGGTGGATTAACTGCATATACCTTCAATCCTGATGGAACAGTTTGCGCAGAATCACTAAAACTTTCAGATGATGTAGTTGACGGATTGAATGATAACCTGCTCCTTTTCTTTACAGGATTTACACGCAGCGCATCAAACATCCTATCCGATCAAAAAAAACGCACTGAAATGTTAGATCCTGACATGCTTAATAATTTGCATTATGTTAAGGAAATGGGTTACAGAAGTCTAGAGGCGCTAACCAGTGGAAATTTGAGTAAATTTGGTGAGCTGATGCATGAACATTGGATGCATAAGCGCAATAGAAGTGAATCAATGTCAAATGGACAGATTGATATTTGGTATGAATCTGCAATAAATAATGGAGCGATAGGCGGCAAAATTGTTGGGGCTGGTGGTGGCGGCTTTCTCTTGCTATTGGCGGAGGATAAATCTCTCTTGCGAAAAACAATGAAATCATTTGGATTAAGAGAGGTCCGATTTGATTTTGATTTTGAAGGAACGAAGGTGCTGTGATGCTTCCAGTTGCGATTCTTGCTGGTGGACTTGCTACAAGACTTCGGCCCATTACAGAAAAGATTCCGAAAGCTTTGGTCGAAGTTGCAGGTAGGCCATTTATTTCATGGCAGTTGGACCAGCTACATAATGAAGGGTATTATGAAGTCGTAATATGTACAGGGTATTTGGGTGGGATGATTGAAGATGCGATTGGGGGAGGACATTCCTACGGTCTTAGCGTGTCATATTCTCATGATGGCGAAACCCTTCTTGGAACAGGTGGTGCACTAAAAAAAGCCGCCCATAAGCTCGGGGATTGTTTTTTTGTTCTTTATGGTGATTCATATCTCCCCATAGACTTTAAACATGTTGAGCGAGCTTACATTGAGTGCGGGAAAACGGGGCTAATGACTATTTTAGAAAACAAAAACAAATGGGACAAAAGCAACGTCCTTTTCCATAACGGGGCGCTTATTGAATATAATAAATCGCAGCCTAGTACTCAAATGCGTCACATTGATTATGGGCTCAGTATTTTGAATTCTAAATGCCTTTTTGATTATAAACCTGATCGCAATTGGGATCTCTCTGATTTGTTTCATGATCTATCCCTGCGTGGCGACTTACAAGGATATGAGGTTTATAAGCGTTTTTATGAAATTGGTACTCATGCTGGTTTGGCTGAGGCTGCAAAATTTTTTCATCATGGGGAGTAAAATATGAGTTATACGAGCATTCATATGAATGAGGCTGTAGAGATTATAAATAAAATGGACTTCGATGTTATTGAAAAGATCGCGGACGTGT
>VGUW01000102.1 GCA_016874185.1 Gammaproteobacteria bacterium | reverse complement strand
GTTGTCATTATCGTATGATCACCGGGTTATTGATGGGGCGGAAGCAGCAAGGTTCTGTAATCAGTTGCAAAGGACATTAGAAACGATGCATCTTGAAATGAATTCAAACCATAAACAGTGAGGAAAAGAAATGGCAACTAAAAAACAACACGAACTTCAAGTTAAAGTCGCAGTATTGGGCAGTGGTCCTGGTGGTTATGCTGCCGCGTTTCGATTGGCTGACTTGGGTTTTAATGTCGCGCTGATTGAGCGGTATGAAAATATTGGTGGAGTGTGTTTGAATGTCGGTTGTATTCCTTCTAAAACATTGTTGCATTTGGCAGAGATGTGCTATGAAGTCCCGGGTCTAAAAGAGCATGGTTTGGATTTTGGGGATTTGAAAATTGATCAATCAAAAATGATTGATTTTAAAGCTCAGGTGGTTAAAAAGTTAACCTCTGGTTTAAGTCAATTGGCCAGTGCTAGAAAAGTTAAGATCGTGCATGGCGTTGCTAAGTTCACATCGGATCATCAGTTGCTGGTTGAGAATGATAAAGAAACCCATGTTATTGGATTTGATCACTGCGTGATTGCAGCTGGATCTGAGCCTGTAAAATTGCCATTTTTGCCTCAAGATGAGCGCATTATCGATTCAACCGGCGCTTTGGAGCTTAAAAAAATTGGCGGTAAAATGTTGATTATTGGGGGTGGCATTATTGGGTGTGAAATGGCCACAGTGTATCAAGCACTCGGGACGGATGTGACAGTTGTGGAGATGACTGATCAAATCATGCCGGGCGCTCAAAAAGATATTGTACGCCCCTGTCAGCAGTTAATGCAAAAACGTGGCGTTGAGTTTATGCTCAATACCAAGGTGGTTGCAGTGAGCGCTTCTGCCAAGGGATTGGCTGTTACCTTTGAGGGAGGGCAAGCAACAGAGAGCCGGCTTTTTGACCAAATTCTTGTGTCTGTTGGCCGCGGGCCTAACGGCCATAAGCTTCAGGCTCATGCTGCTGGCATTAAAGTGGACGATCGAGGGTTTATTCCTACGGACAAACAGCTTAGAACCAATGTCAATCATATATTTGCCATTGGTGACATTACTCATGGTCCGATGTTAGCGCATAAGGCAACAGCAGAGGGTCGTTTAGTGGCAGAGGTGATTGCAGGCAAGCGCATTAAGATGGATGTGCGATGCATTCCGTCTGTGGCCTATACGGATCCAGAGGTCGCTTGGGTTGGGCAGAGCCGTGATGAGTTAAAAGCAGCGGGTATTGATTTTAAAGAGGGTGTGTTCCCATGGATAGCCAACGGACGCTCTTTATGCTTGGGTCGTTCTGAGGGACGAACAGTTTTATATGCTGATGCTGTAACAGGTCGTGTATTGGGTGGGGCAGTTGTGGGTAAAAACGCCGGAGATATCATTGGGGTGATTGGTTTTGCAATTGAAATGGGCGCTGATGTACATGATTTGGCAATGACTGTTTTTGCGCATCCTACATTGGTTGAAACTGTCGGACAAGCAGCTGAGGTATTATTGGGCGAGCCAGTTGATGTTTTACCTGGCTGATTATAGCGCCATTTTTTCATGTCCATTGTGTGATAAAACTGCGGATACCGTGGTATGTGATCGTTGTTATCTTGATGTGTTGGCATTACTTAATCCGCTGTATGATGGGCTGATGACCTACTGGTTTGAGGCTCGATCA
Organism: Gammaproteobacteria bacterium; assembly: GCA_016874185.1. Lineage (GTDB taxonomy): Bacteria > Pseudomonadota > Gammaproteobacteria > Comchoanobacterales > Comchoanobacteraceae > UBA1515. The sequence continues at coordinate 591 of VGUW01000102.1, read as the reverse complement.
ATGGCCGTGATAAAGATAAAAAAGGCTTTGGAACAAGGACAAAAGTGGCCAGCGATTATTGTTGGTCATATTTTAACCCTTTATGGGTCTGGCGATTTTAGATTTGTTTTTAAACCGGGTGAAGGTGCGGAGTATTTGGCAGAGACTTTAAATGCTTTATGCTCTTATCCAGCAAACACGTTGATTCAGGTTGATTGGTTTGATCAGGGCACACGGAGTGGTCAGTTAAATTGGGTGATGTTTTATGGCTAAAATTCATATCATGAGTGTTTGTGGGAAATTGATGGCAGGTGTGGCGACTTTGGCCAAGCAAATGGGGTTTGGTGTGATTGGTTATGATGTGGCTTTTGAGCAGCCAATGGCTTCACAGCTGTCAGCCATGTCTATCACTTGTGTTCAAGGGTATAGTTTGGATCAATTGCAGCCTGGTGATACCTTAATCGTTGGAAATAGCATTCATTTTGATAATCCAATGGTGCAATATGCCAGAGTGCATCAAATCAAGATTAAAAGTGCACCTGAGTGGCTCAGTGAACATGTTTTGGCAGACCGTGAAGTTATTGCTATTTGCGGTACTCATGGCAAGACAAC
>VGUW01000101.1 GCA_016874185.1 Gammaproteobacteria bacterium | reverse complement strand
TTTACTATGTTTTGATTGCTCATTATTGCTGCACAGGTTAATCCAAACAACATCAAGGCAAAATACTCAGATGGTCCAAATGCCAGAGAGAACTTAACCAACATGGGAGATAGGAAAATAATCAACAGTGTAGACAGGCAACCAGCAAAAAAACTTCCAACTGCGGCCACTCCGAGAGCGGCTCCTGCATAGCCTTGCTTGTTCATGGCATAGGCATCCTTGACTGACACCACTGAACTTATCTCTCCAGGTAAATTTAGAAGCGTAGATGTTACGCTTCCTCCATATTGGCTACCATAGTATATGCCCGCCATCATGATAAGCGCGGAAATAGGATCACTCATCGCATAGGTAAATGGTAACAACAGAGACAATGTGGTGAGTGTGCCAACTCCGGGAATTATTCCAATGATTGTTCCTATGATTACTCCAAACAGGCACCATGATAGATTGCTCAATGTGGTAGCAGTCGCAAATCCTAAAATTAAATTATCTATCATGATCTTTGTAAAAAAATAATATAATTGACAAAATTAAACAACAAGAACCAATGACCAACGGAAAGAATCCAAATTCAATCCTTGCTAGATATCCTATAGGATAATTTCTACCATGTGCTAGAAATAATATGGAGAGAGCTAAGAAAAAAATAGCTGGTATTTTATTTTTGTTCTTCATTTCTTTTAAAATTTCTAAGTAATTTTTTTCCACTGTTGATATTAGATTTTCTGGCAAGGTCCTGAGTCGGTTCCCACCAACTGCATGAATTCTTTATTAGATCCAACCCTTGATAATAGTAATGTAATCCTTTGGAGGTTTGATAATGTTTTTGTAATATCGCACCGCAGGCACTTTGAGCACTGTGATTTTGAAGGTGTTTACTATAACCGTGTGAGCTCCAGGGGTTAACTGGATCCATGCGTCCACACGAAATGTTCCATTCTCTGTAGTGTAATTTATGTGATTGTACCATATGCACCAATTGGTCATCGATGTTTTCCAAGGATTCAAACCATGCTAAAACCATGTAGTGCTGTTTGAGATAAAAATCAAAATCTTCCTCATCTATATAAAATCCTGTAAATCTTTGTGATATCATGTCAACCACACCAGCATCTGGATAAAAGGCAAACCACTTGCCATCATGCAGATCCACTCTAGGTTTATCAAACCCTGTCAAATCGATCCTATCAGAACTATTTTTATCCAATATCTTCATTCCCGCTCCCGGATAGTAAGACATCCACGTGGGCGAAGACTTGGTGAATCTTGCGCTTAATCCAGGAGCATATATCCAATTTTCTTTGAGGTTCTCATAGATATTTGTGTGCTGTTTGTGTGGCATCACGAAATGTTCTATCACACACTTTGGATTGTAGTATTTTTTGTATTCCATTGCCTGTTTTTTGGAATACTGGTATTCTTGATCCCAATCTCCCCGCCTGTAGATGACTATTTGATCCAGCTTTTCATTTGAAATTTTAAAATATTTTAATATGGTGTGACTGTCGTATCCTGAACTGAGCCAGAGGCTGAGCCAATTCGTTTTTTGCCGCAGGAACTTGCATCGATCAATAGCCAATTCCGAGAAACTTTTTTGGGGTTCCTTGGTGTAATCTTTGTTTTTCCATTGTTCGTCATGAAAATGGAAATTTATTCGCGAAAGGTCGCCATTGGCCAACAGCAGAGCCTGTGTTTTGCTCTGTGTTTTGATATCGTTGACCTGCCAATATATGGCCATCTATTTTATAATGTCAGTGACGTCTTTTCTCATCTGCATTATCTTACGTGTGGTTTCCTTTGACCCAACCACATCGGCCGGAGTGATATTTGTCTTATACATGGCTTCTCTCACTCTGTCTGTGGCCAATGCTGCTCTCAAGGTCTTTATAAATTTTTCCGTAAAGTCTTTGTCCGCATTGGGTTTCAGGCTGAGCAAAATGCCGCCCGATGTCTGTGGCACTCCTAATTTTTTGACAACAGACACCACAAGTACACCTTCGTGCTCAAAATCATTGTCTGCAGTTGAACCTATGATGTTGATTTTTCCTTCTTTCGCCAATTGATATAGATTGCCCGTGGTAGCCACAACGCCCATGGGTATGGTCCCGTTCAACACATTCAAAACAATATCGGTTGCGCCTTTGTAGCCAACAATTTCCACGTTGTCTTTTAATTTTCCCTGTTTTTTCAATAGGTCAACGCTGAGGTTGAAGGTAGCGGCGTATCCTCCTATAAACGGTTTTTCGCTTTTGGGAAGTTTTTGGACCATGTCATCTATGCT
>VGUW01000100.1 GCA_016874185.1 Gammaproteobacteria bacterium | reverse complement strand
AGCGAAGAATGAATGAATTTGTAGGCGAAGATTTAGCAGGTTATGATTTTTCTCGTGATCAAATTTTGGCAGGTTATTTATTAGAAAATTATAAGAGTGATTATGGAGCAATTGTTGGGGCAGATAACTGTGATGGGGCCTATGGGACCAAGCATCCGGAGTGGTTTTTCCCAAGCACACTTTATCGCTGTTTGACTAGGGGGCAACAGCAAGTACTAGATACTCACTGCAAGCAAAGTCACCAGAGGGCAAGTATTAATGAGATTGCTAGTATGCCAAGAGAGCTTATATCAGAAGTTGTATCCACTGTAAACCAAGCGTCCGTGCAAGCAAAGTCAGCAGAGTTGAGCCCCAGTGCAAATGGTCAAGCTTCAGGGGCTCATTTAAATCCACAGCAAGCTAATGCCTATGATTCAAAGCAAACCAACGCCAAAGTAATGGAGCTTGGCAAAAAATAATCTCTGAATGGGGATTTTTTTCAGATGACAAGGAGACTGGAAACTTTGAGCTAAATTCGATACAATGCCTTACGAATAAAGAAATGAGTAAGCATGATCGACAAAGAGCAAAAAGATTGGCTTGATTCTGTAGAGTGGCTAGTCGCTGAGGATCCAAAAAAAGGCTATGAAATCCTAAGAAATGCCTATCAGCATTACTATCTGATCGGTGGTGAGGGTGCCTTTATCAACACTTATTACACCAATAGCATGCTTACAATATCTGAAGAATTGCCAAAAGAGTCGGCTCGTGTCAATGAGCTTATTCGGTGGAACGCTATGAGCATGGTGGTTAGAGGAACCAAGGTTGCCAGTGAGCTTGGTGGTCATTTGGCCTCTTATGCCTCTAGTGCTATTTTGTATGATGTGGCATTTGAACATTTTTTCCAAGCTGGCTCAGGGCAGTATCAAGATTGCATATTCTTTCAAGGTCATAGCGCGCCTGGTTTTTATGCCAGGGCTTTTTTAGAAGGCAGGCTCAGTGAATCCTTGTTAAATCATTTTCGACAAGAAGCGGCGCAACCAGGGCTCTCTTCTTATCCTCATCCAAGATTGATGCCTGACTTTTGGTCTTTCCCGACTGTTTCCATGGGTTTAGGGCCGTTGATGGCGATTTATCAAGCACGATTTGATAAATATTTGCAAAATCGTGGGCTAATGACCCATAAAGACCGAACAGTCTGGGCATTTTGTGGTGATGGTGAAATGGATGAGCCAGAGTCATTAGGGGCACTTGGTGTTGCATCTCGTGAGGGTCTGGGTAATCTGATTTTTGTGGTCAATTGCAACTTACAGCGCTTAGATGGACCTGTTCGTGGAAATGGTAAAATCATTCAAGAGCTTGAGCGTATCTTTCTGGGCAATGGTTGGTGTGTGATAAAAGTCATTTGGAATCAGGCGTGGATGCGGGTCATTGAAAATGACCCTACCGGTCAATTGCTTTCCATTCTTGGTGAACTGGTGGATGGTGACTATCAGGCGATTGCAGAAAACCCTGATTTGATTGAAAAAAAGATATTCTTTACTCCTCAGTTAAAGCAATATTTTAATACCTTATCATCTGATTTGATCAGTTCTCTTCAGTGGGGTGGTCATGATTATAGCCTGGTGCATGCGGCGTTTAAGAAAGCAAAAACTGTTAAAAATCAACCGGTGGTGATTTTGGCCAAAACCGTAAAAGGCTATCGCCTGGGCAAGGGCATTCAAGCGGCTAATACCACACATCAGCACAAGAAAATTGATGAAGAGGGTTTAATTAATTTGGCCAAGCAATGGCAAATTCCATTGACAGATACAGAGGCTAAGGTCCCTGGTTTTTATCACCCAGGCGATCAAGATCCTGCTATCAAATACATGCATCAGACTCGTCAAAATCTCGGTGGCTACTTGCCCTCACGTCAGTTTAATTCACAATCCCTGGCTCCATTGAGTGGGCAGGTTTTGGCACCATTGTACGCTGGAAGTGATCGGCCCATGTCAACAACCATGGGTTTTGTTAGAGTATTATCATTGCTTCTTCGTGAGCAGTCGATTAAAGATCATTTGGTGCCAATTGTCCCTGATGAAAGTCGAACATTTGGGATGGAAGGACTGTTTCGTCAAATTGGCATTTATGCCCCAGAGGGTCAAAAATATGAACCAGTTGATCAATCATTGTTGATGTATTACAAAGAGTCGCAGTCAGGGCAATTGCTGCAAGAGGGCATTAATGAGGCAGGGGCGATGGCCTCATGGATTGCGGCTGCTTGTGCTTATGCAAATGCTGGTATTCCATTAATCCCTTTTTATATTTATTATTCCATGTTTGGGTTTCAG
>VGUW01000099.1 GCA_016874185.1 Gammaproteobacteria bacterium | reverse complement strand
TTGACATAAACCCCTTTTTGGCGAGCCTGCTGACGCAGAGAAGTCAGATCTGAGCTACTAAGACCACGATATTCAGCAACAGTTACAGAAACTGCAGATTGTGCCTGTTGAGACAAAGACTCAACTTGAGCAATTTTTACTTTTTGACTGACTTTTATATTCATCATATTCACCTTATGCCACAGTGCTTAAGTCAACCTGGATCCCCGGACCCATGGTTGTTGATAAATGCATTTTTTGAAGATATTGGCCTTTTGCCGCAGACGGCTTGGCTCTCCTCAAATCCGTAACCAATTGCTGAATATTCTCAGCCAACTGACTGGTCTCAAATGATACTTTACCAACTTGACAGTGCACTAAACTGCCTTTTTCTACTGTAAACTTAACCTGTCCTTTCTTCACATTGCTCACAGCACTTGCCACATCAGGAGTGACTGTGCCAAGTTTTGCATTTGGCATCATGCCCTTGGGACCTAAAATCTTGGCAATTTTTCCAAGCACCTTCATCGCAGAAGGAACGGCTATGCAAACATCGTACTGTGAAATATTAACTTCACCTGACTTAATGTCATCGATCAGCTGCTCAAAACCCACCAAATCTGCACCAGCTTTTGACGCTAATTCAGCCTGCTCACCTTCTGCAAATACAATCACCTTGACTGTTTTACCAGTGCCATGAGGCAATTGTGAAACTCCTTTCACCATGTGCTTTCTTGGGTCAACCCCAATTCTGAAAACAACATCAACACTGGCAGGAAATTTCTCATTAGAAAGAGATTTTGCCTTGTCAATTGCAGCCATTAAGTCTAACTTTTTTCCTTGCTCAATTTGATTTCGCAAAGCTTTTATACGTTTACCCTGTGATGCCATTAGTTGACCTCCGCATTTTCAATCTCTATCCCCATACTACGAGCAGTACCCATCACTGTCTTCATAGCGGCCTCTATATCAACCGCTGTCAATTCTGGCATTTTACGCTCAGCAATTTCACGCACCTGACTCATGGTCAGCACACCTGCAGTTTGCTTACCAGGAGCAGTACTGCCACTTTTTAAGTTCAGGGTTTTCTTGATAAGGTGCGACATAGGTGGTATACCCACCTTAAATGTAAAAGAACGGTCTTTGAAAATTCTCACAACCACAGGAACCACATCGCCCATCATAGGCGCAGTTGCTTCATTAAACTTTCGAACAAACTCACCCATGTTTATACCGTGAGGGCCAAGAGCAGTACCAACCGGTGGACCTGCTGCAGCCTTACCTGCCGTTATTTGTAATTTTACCTCTTTATAATCAACTTTAGCCATGACACACCCTCAATTAGCTGCTTTTCTCAACCTGACTGAACTCTAATTCAACAGGGGTTGATCTCCCAAAAATCAGTACGGAAACCACTAACCTGCTCTTATCGTAATTCACATCTTCAACGATCCCATCAAAATCCGCAAATGGACCATCATTTACACGCACCAATTCACCGACTTCGAACATGACTTTCGGCCTTGGTTTATCTTCATTCACCTCCATGCGATCCAATATACGCGCGACTTCTTGATCTGCCAATGCTGCAGGCTTCCCTTTTGCGCCACCGACAAAACCAATTACCTTTGTCAATGCTTTTATTTGATGCCAAACTGCATCGGATAAAACCATTTGAACCAAAACATACCCTGGGAAAAACTTACGACGCGTTTTGCGTTTCTGACCGCCACGCATTTCAAACACTTCTTCAGTTGGCACAATAATCTGCCCAAAGTATTCCTGCAAAGACTCCCTTGCAATCAATGCTTCAATTGCAGCCTGTGCTTGTGCTTCATAGTTAGTAGCCACACGAATGGCATACCATTTTTTCAAGTTGTCTTCTGTCATCATATTACAGCACTACATTATATAAATTCATCAGGAATGAATCGAGCAAATAAAGCAACAATCCAATTACCGAAACCGCAACCGCAACCATCAGTGATGTCTTTAGCACATCATTGAAATCTGGCCAGAAAATTTTATAAACTTCATCTTGCGCTTCACGAGCTTGTTTTTTAAACAATTTACCCGCATTTGTCAATAGGAATAAAGCAAAAGAAGCTAAAATGATTCCCAAATACAAAAAAAAGATGGCAAACGCATTAGAAATATGGAACATATGTGTCAACAAGTACCCACCAACAAACATTGCCACTGCAGCAATATAGTAAAAATAATCCAAAATACGCCCCATCTTTTTTCTTTAATTTTCAGGCCAGGAGGGAATCGAACCCACAACCTGCGGTTTTGGAGACCGCCGCTCTGCCAATTGAGCTACTGACCTAAACTTTCTTACTCAACAATTTTAGCAACAACACCCGCACCAACAGTTCGACCACCCTCACGAAT
>VGUW01000098.1 GCA_016874185.1 Gammaproteobacteria bacterium | reverse complement strand
CTGGCACAGTTTCTTTTATTAATGCGGCTAATTTTTGTTCTCTGTAAGCAGCATCTTTATCGCGCAAATAAATACGCAAAATCAGCGGATGGTTTTGATTTTCCAGCTGAATTTTATAATTAATATTAGCACATCCACCAGCAATCAATTCACTTGAGATAAGTTTTTCATCAGGGTAAGCAAGGCGCACCATTTTCTCATGCCAGCTTTCTGGCAGCTGGTATGTGACACTTGTTTTTTCCCAATTAACTTTAAACATTACAAGCTCCGCTTTAAAAAGATGCAGCTAGAATTTTGCGTATAGCCTTGCCTTTCAAAATCACTTACGTATCCCAATTTTTCGTAGAACGCTTTGGCTCCCTGAAAACTCATTGTTGCAACGGTTGCGATCCGACACCCTGACCTGCGGCCATAATCATGAACCGCTTCCATCAGTTGATGCCCCAAACCATTCTTACGATGATTGGGATGTACCCATAATTGATCCGTATAAATACTGCCGAAAATCACAATGCCTGCAGCGTGCAATGATTTGGTTCTTCTCGTCTCTTATAAAAAATGCAAAAGGATGAGCTTCGCCGAATTCAGGTGTCTCTTGATTGATTTTTTGCGCTAGAAAATCGATGTCAGTTGCCATTGGAGATGAGGTAAATTCTATGTTCATCTATTCGTCTCTCATACTTATTGCCACGTATTCATCAGAGAAATACAAATCGTAATATCATCAATTTCTCTTTCGCCAAAATATTTTGCAAGCTCTGTGCTCTCAACCTTTGTATTTCCATCAAGCTTGGTTAAAAATTCCGCCCATTGTAATGCTTCTTTTTCGGCATCAGAAAATAAGCTGGATGCGGTAAATTCAGATAAACTCTCAATTTTATCTTGGTTAACCCCTAATTTTACTGCTTCATTTCTGTGTAGATTGCAGCAATAGGCACAGCCATTGATTTGAGATACACGCAATTCTATCAGCGCCTTTAAATCAGCGGCCAGCGGTGATGCGCCGAAGCTTTTATATCCTGCATATAAATGGCCTATTGTATCTTTTGAAATTTTTGCATAATCCATATATTACTCCATTAATTAGATTGACTATCATCTTCATCAGAATTTAAAGATTTACTAGCTTCGCATAGCTTGTCAAAATCAGATTTATAAGTTTGGTCTTGAATGGCACGAAATTTATCATATTCTTCTTCTACAAGCGCTACAGCAATTTCGTGAGATACCTTGCCTAGGCTGTTCAGCACTTCCTGTTCGTTATATTTTAAAAAAACATCTAGTTTTTCTGCCCAATCTTTCATGAGCATCACTTTTCCTCTAGCTGCTTGAAATTCAGCATAATCAATATACATATTAACAATTCGGTTAAGCTGGGATATTTCATCTTTGCTTAAATAATTTTTAGCAATTTTGACATCTGATAGAAATATTTTCCCCTCTGGTGCCTTGCGCCAAGTGGTCAAGCCCATATTAGGTTTAGAGGCAAAGGCGCGATCTGCGATAATTTCTGCTGCTGTATTTCCTGTTATTGCAAAGTGCAGCTTATTTTGTACTGTAGCAAAAAACTTTTGAGTATCATTTGAGCTACTTGAGTAGTCCACAGATGTTGCATAAATATCTGTGATTTTTTGATAAGCCATGCGTTCACTAGCTCTAATCTCACGAATTTCTTCTAAGAGCTCGTCAAAGAACCTGACATCGAATTTTGAGCCTTTTTTAAATCTCTCAGAATCTATCGTAAAACCTTTGAATATATAGCTTTTTAGCTTATCTGTAGCCCAGGAACGAAAAGCAATGCCGCGCTCTGAATTGACTCTGTAACCAACTGCAATAACTGCCTCCAGGTTATAGAACAATACCATGCGCTTTACAGAGCGCCTGCCCTCTTGTTGAACTATCGAGGATTCCTCGGTAGTTGCTTTTTCATTCAATTCGCCGGTAGCGTAAATGTTTTTTAGATGCAAAGATATATTGTCAACCGAGCAGCCAAATAACTCAGCCATATGTTTCTGCGTAAGCCAAACATTCTCGTTTTCAAATCTGACAGCTATGGAGATTTTGCCATCTTCTGTCTCATAAAATATAATTTCATTAGGTGGAAATACCTGGCTGTTTTTCTTACTCATGCCTCACCCTCCGTTTTTTCATCACCCAAAAAGCCTCCAACCTGAGCATCCCACAGGTGTTTATAAAGTCCTGCTCTGCTCAGCAGTTCACTATGGGTACCATCTTCTACAATCTTGCCTTTGTCAAAGACAAGGATGCGATCCATATGCAGCAATGTTGATAAGCGGTGGGCAATGACGATTGTGGTTTTGTTTTGCATCAACTCCCATAAGGATGCTTGGATCAAGCTTTCCGTCACAGAATCAAGTTGGCTCGTTGCTTCATCAAGGATAAGGATTGGTGCATTTTTGAGAATTGCTCTGGCAATCG
>VGUW01000097.1 GCA_016874185.1 Gammaproteobacteria bacterium | reverse complement strand
AAAGAGTTAGCAAAAAACCTGTCTGGGCAATCATTTTCGATTCAGGTTACAACATCTGATGGTACTCGTCTGTATGGTTCGATTGGTGTGACTGAGATACAAGCTCTGTTGGCTAAGAATGGTCATCAAATCGAGAAAAGATCAATCAATGTGATTGATGGGCCCATCCGAGAAATAGGTCAGTATCAGGTATTGATCACTTATCATGCGGATGTTCAGGAGTCTATTACTGTTAATATTTTATCAGATGGGACTCCAAAAGTGATTGAAGAAGACAGTGAGTACTCAGAAGGTTAGTGCCTTAGAAAAAAATCTATTATTGCAATCAAGGGATGCTGAACGCTCTTTAATTGGTAGTCTGCTTCTGGATAATCTTTCTTGGGATCGAATTTCAGATTCACTGCTTGCTGATGATTTTTTTTATACTGAGCATCGACATATTTTTGAAGTTATTACCCATCTTAATCGCAGACAACTTGCTGTGGATATTCTCACAGTTTCTGAGGCGCTAAAACAAGAAGGTCTACTTGAAAAGGCAGGTGGAGAGGCTTATTTATATGATCTTGCCAATAATACTCCCAGTGTTGCAAATATAGAGTCATATTTATCGATTGTTAAAGATCGTGCTGTTTCTCGACAACTGATTGGGATTTGTCAGAATGTGGTGGACCAGGTCAGACGACCAGGACAAACTTCCCCTGACGAGCTTTTGGATTTGGCAGAACGTGAAATATTTGGTTTAAGGGATCAGCGATTAAGTAGCAAAGGGCCTCGGTTGGTGCAAGATATTCTGCCTGCCACTACGGCCAAAATTGATGAACTGTCCAAACACAAGGGTGCGATTACAGGTCTGTCTACCGGTTTTAATGATTTTGATAAAATAACCTCGGGTCTTCAGGCAGGGGATTTAATCATAATTGCGGGTCGTCCTTCCATGGGGAAGACAGTCTTTGGAATTAATATGGCAGAACACGCTGCGATTAATATGAAAAAACCCGCATTGATTTTTTCTTTGGAGATGCCTGAAGACAGTATTGCAATGAGGATGTTGTCATCGCTGGGTCGAATTAATCAGCATGAGCTTCGCACCGGAGCCATATCTGACGATGATTGGCCAAGGCTATCTTCTGCCGCCTCTTTGTTATCTGATGCTAAGTTATATATTGATGATACTCCAGCTTTAAATCCGACAGAGCTCAGAGCCAGGGCCCGAAGAGTGTATCGTCAGACCAATGGCGAGCTGGGTCTTATTGTGGTTGATTATTTGCAGTTGATGACTGTGCCGGGGATGAAGGACAATCGAGTCTTAGAAATTGCAGAAATTTCTCGTTTTCTCAAGCAAATTGCAAAAGAGCTTAAAATTCCAGTTGTTGCATTGTCTCAGCTTAATCGTGGGCTTGAGCAGCGTCAAGATAAAAGGCCAGTGATGAGTGATTTAAGGGAATCTGGTGCGATTGAACAGGATGCTGATTTGATTGCTTTTATTTATCGAGATGAGGTGTATTATCCTGAGAGTCCTGATAAAGGTATTGCAGAGATAATTATTGCCAAGCATCGAAATGGCTCTATTGGCAAGGTCAGATTGGCTTTTATGGGTCAATATGTGCGTTTTGATAATTATACACCGGTTAATTTTGATTATGATGTATAAAAACCGCAAGGTGATTGTCGATTTGGCCGCTTTGCAATCAAATATTGCGCTGATCAAAAACACATTGGCCCCGGGCAGAAAAATATTGGCCTATGTTAAGGCTCAGGCATATGGTCATGGCATGAGTGAAGCTTTCATTTCCGCGATGCATCAAGTAGACGGGTACGCAGTGGCATGTCTGGAAGAAGCAAAGCAGTTACGTTTAGTTACAGATCAGAAGATTGTGCTCAATGGGGCACATTTATGTCAGAAGACGTTTGATCAGGCACGTGATTTAAAAGTTGATGTCATCGTTCATCAGGCACAATTTGAGTCCAGTCAAATTGCATCATGGTCAAGTTTATGGCTAAAAGTAAATACTGGCATGAATCGAATGGGGCTGACATCTGCTCAGGCAAGGCAAATTTTAAGTGAGTATCCTGAGAAACCCACAGTACTTATGACGCATTTAGCTGATTCCTTGCCTTATTCTGCAGGCAATGAAAAGCAAATAGATCAATTAAAGCAGTTAAAACATGATTTTCCGCATGTCGAATTATCATTTGCCAACTCTTCACGATTGCTTTCAGGGCAAGATGTCGGTGATTGGGTTAGACCTGGCTTGCTACTTTATGGCATCAGTGCTTTTTCTGAGAAAGTGCCGTTGGCTGAGCTGATGCAGCCAATTAGCCGCTTTTGTGCACGGGTGATTGCTCATCAACACCTAAATGAGGGAGATACAGTTGGTTATGATCGGACTTATGTGGCTTTAAAGGCAGAGCGAATTGCAATTGTTGCAGCTGGATATGCTGATGGTTATCCTCGAATCTCAAAAGCAGCGTTATTTGTTGCAG
>VGUW01000096.1 GCA_016874185.1 Gammaproteobacteria bacterium | reverse complement strand
AACTATCTGAGTAATATCTATCCAACTCATAGAAATTTTCGCAAAAAACGAGATTTTGAGAAAAAGAAGAATATTTTATAAATTTGATCATTTGTTCGTAGTGGCCCGTGCGCATGGGATCAAATAACAGCAGTATTTTTTTGTGCATATAAATATTTAATCAAATGACATCTCACGAAGTTTACATATGGACCTATGATTCATGGATCTTTGATTTCCCGCAAACAATTTCCAAAATAGTTGATGCCGCACACAAATATGATCAAGTGATACTGAAATTGTCAGAAGGTCCGGCCTTAGAGCATCTCACTTATCTGGATACCAAATTGATCGATATTTTAAAAAAATTGTGCTTGGATAACAGCTGGACTTTGGATAAGTTCTCGTTCATCACTGCCAATCCTCTGCAGGATATTAATGTATGGCCCTATATCAAATATCAGTGCAGTCTAAGTTTCTTTTTACACGGGCAATCCTTGAAATATTCACCTGGAAAAAAAAATATACAACATCACTTTGGTTGTTTTGTTAATGGTTCGAACTGGAACAGATTATGGTTAAGTGCGTACCTATTTGAAAATTTTAAAGAAATAACTTTACAAACATTCAGAAGAAATCCAAATAATCCGGGTCATGCCATTAATCTAGATCTAGACAGATTGTGTTTTGAGTTTGCCAGTAAAAATAAAAATTCCAAAGAAAATTTTTTTACTTTGGCCAATTTCCTGCATAATATTCCAATCGAGATACACACAGATTCCAAATTACTCGCAACGGAGCATTTCACTTGGCCAGAAAGCATGAACACAGAATTTTTGTCTTGGTATGATAAAATTTTTGTAGACATAGTGTGTGAAACGATGACCACCGGACGGACTTTCCAACTGACTGAAAAAATTGCCAGACCTATTTTGACCCAAAATCCTTTTATTATATTTGGGCCTGCAAATTTTTTAAAAAATTTTAAATCTTTGGGTTTCAAAAGTTTCTATAAATTTTGGGATGAAAGCTATGATGATTTTGCGGGAGTCATGAGAATAAATGCAATTGAAATTTTAATAGAAAAAATAGCCAAATGTAGCAAGATAGAATTAAAGGAAATGTACAACAAGATGATACCTACACTAGAACACAATCACTCTGTATATAATTCTATAACAGAAAAAAATATTGTTGAAAAGATTTCAAATATTATTAATGATTGATTTAAAAGAAAACACCAATCAAGATGAGTGCCATCGCTGCGGGTGTGTGGCACACTGTAAAGAGAGATTGTGCGGCAATTGCAAGGAGTGTACCCAGTGTGCCTGCTGGCCCTGCCAGCACAGTAAAAACCCCACCATTTTCAACGCAGATTTGATGCATTAGGACCCCATAAATATCACACAAGATATGCCAATAGAACCAAAAAATTTCAAGGTCACCAACGCCATCGGCAGCACGGACAACTTCGCCGGTGCTGAGGTGCAGTTCTTCCACATCACCATAGTGCAATCTGACAGCTCGGTGCTGGATCTTAGAACTGAACTGGATTTCAATGAGACCATGCACAATTTGATAAGGACCATACTGGAGCGCGGTACCATACTGTATCAGAGAATCGACAACGCCGCCACGGGCCGCATCGACATCACCATGGAGCGATCGGGCTGGACGGCGGCCACTTTGCAGGTAGCCATCAGGGCACTGGGCGACACAGTGGGTGTCAACAGCAGATCAGTGTCTTTGAGCGTGGTTTCACAGACCGAGCTCAAATTGGACAATTCTTAATAAAAATCATTATATTACAGCAGAATTTACCAAAATAATGTATAAATACTTTCAACATGTCACCGGAGCGGTGACGTGGCATTTAACAGAGAAAAAAGGAGAAAAAAATGCCTATCTCAAAAAACAACTTTTCACACGTTACTAATTTTGAATTAGAAGGTGTGGATCTAACAATACTGACAGTGGACTTCATCAATTCCATGGCCGCAGAAACAGGTGATTTATCATCTGGTTCAGCAGTCGCGGGACTTGAAGCAACCAGAGCGACCATCATGGCAAGAGCCAACATTCTTGCTGAAGGTCCGTTGGCTGATTCCAACACGCAGAAGACCTACATAGTTAGGACCGACAGTGTGAACTTGGCTTCAGCTTTTGGAACCACTGCATTAGCAGAGTTACAAACCAACATCAGGGCCATCCCTGCAGCGGTTTGCACTGCTGATGTGACTGGCGCGACTGTGACAGGAACCAGACTTGGTATCTTGACAGCTGCCGCAATAGCACTTTAATTAAAGTGATCAAATGGATGTGGGCGTTCGCGCCCGCATTCATCTTAAACACAATTGCCAGAAGGTACTACATCTTCAGGCGACGATGCTGTGTTTGGAATGTTTGACCAAAGAGGTGATGCATAATCACTTTTTAGTCACAGACTAAATTACCAAAGAGGGCGTATCCATGATCGGGTTCGCCCTTTTTGTTTGACTTAAATATAACAAAGCAATTTTTTTATAAAACACAA
>VGUW01000095.1 GCA_016874185.1 Gammaproteobacteria bacterium | reverse complement strand
GCGCGAAAATTCTTTGATAAAGCTTTGGAAAATCCGATTGAAAAAATTAAAGAAGTGTATCAGGGTTGGGAAGGCGAATCACATTCAGGACAAAAGTTTGTTTCGAAGGTGGTTATGCCACAACCAGGAAATTTGCAAGAACCAAGTGAGAGAGGAAGATCTCCATCAATAGAAGTAGGTTCCTCAGTCGTAAATACTGCTACTCCAGGATCGAGTGTGGGTGGAGGAGATCAATTACAAAATGCTGAAGTACTCTCAAATAGACTTGAAAGTTTGGCTAAGGATGTCACAGGGGCTGCGATTGTCGCAATCAGCGGAGCTGATAAAGCAATTAACGTGGTTGGACTTAGTGGATCTGGCAATCAGTTATAACCATAACTTACTTTTTTCAAAGGGGCCTTCGGGCCTCTTTGTTTTGGCAGGGGATTTGCTTTTTTGGTCTTGCAGTTTTATGCTGATGGTGGAGGTCTGTAGTGATTGGCATTTTACCATTGGTTTTATTTGTACTGCTTTTCTTGGGAGGTGGTCTTTTTTTTAGTGCTTTGGGCATTAAGGATGCTTTTTATCAATTACCGCCGATGGTGGCGATTTTGCCAGCGATTGCTCTGGCTTGGTATATGCGCGGTAAGGGAGCTTTAGAGGCCTTTTTTTCAGGTGTAGGGCATCGGGATATATTGCTGATGTGCTCTGTTTTTTTGTTAGCTGGCGCTTTTGGACAAATTACCAAAGATATCGGAGCTGTGGATGCGGTCGTTAACCTGGGCCTTAGTGTTGTCAGTCCTCAGTGGCTGGTTGTGGGTATTTTTGCAGTATCTGCTTTTATTGGAACAGCCATTGGTACCTCGATGGGAGTAATTATAGCTGTAGCGCCTGTGGTGGTTGCGATGGGAACTTATGTTCATTGTGATATGGCATTGATGATGGGTGCTGTGGTTGGTGGGGCGATGTTTGGTGATAATTTATCATTGGTCTCTGATACTACCATTGCTTCTGTTTCAAGTCTTGGTGCAGATGGGCGTCGAAAATTTGTATTGAATGCAAAACTTGCTTTGATGAGTGCTCTGATCTGTTCTTGCTTATTGTTTGATGCAAATCCTGCCGGTATGGTGAATGTGGAGAGTGGGGGACAATGGATACTGACGCTGCCCTATGCTCTTTTGTTGTGCCTATCACTGTGTCATGTCAATGTGTTTTTGACCCTGATCTTTTCAACTGTTTTTGCTGTACTTATCGGGGTGATTCTGACGGATTACTCAGTTCTTCATAGCTTTAAAGGCATTCAGTTGGGTTTTTTAAGCATGGCTGATATTACCTTATTGTCATTGATGATTGCTGGCCTTAGTGGCCTTATTGGCCGTGATGTCATTGTTAATATTGGAGCAAAGCTATCAGCTTGGGTTGAGCAACGTGGTGATGCGCGTTTGGCCCAGTTTTTAATGATTAAGCTGGGGCTGGTGTGTGATATGCTGCTGGCAAATAATACCATTGCCATCATTATTGCCGCACCGATTATCCGCCAATTGGCCGATCGCTATCATATCAAGCGACACATTGCTGCCGCATGGATAGATATTAGCTCGTGTGTGATGCAGGGTTTGATTCCTTATGGGGCGCAAATTTTACTGGCAAGCTCTTTGGCAGGGGTTTCGCCATTAATGATTGCGCTGAAGGTGTATTATTGCTGGATACTGGGATTGGTTTTGGCTATCTATGTGTATTTATGGGGTAAAAAGAATTGATTTTATTTGAAAAACTCTGTAATATCTGTTATTTACTAGGATAATAATATGCAAAGTTTTCAGGTTCTTAATATCGATGACGCTCTTAAAAAGAATATCATAAAGATGGGGCTGTCAACACCCACCGAGATTCAGCGTCAATGTATCGAGCCTGCTCTTGAAGGCCGCGATGTTTTGGGTGTCAGTCAAACAGGGAGTGGCAAAACAGCAGCATTTTTGATTCCTGTGATTGCCAGATTAATGAAGAATGAGCAGTCAACCGCTTTGGTTTTGGCGCCAACGCGTGAATTGGCCAGTCAAATCAAAGATCATGCGCGCAGATTGCTGGATAATATCAACAGTGTTAGAATCGCGCTTTTGATTGGTGGTGAGCCTTATCATAAACAAATACAGCAGCTTAAGCGCTTTCCTCGATTAGTGATTGGAACACCTGGTCGGGTCAATGACCATTTAAACCGTAACGCGCTGAAGTTGAAGTTTTGTGAGCATTTTGTCTTGGATGAAATGGATCGAATGCTGGAGACTGGTTTTGAAGAAGATGTGCGTGCTATATCAGGTTATTTTGGTAAAGCACAAGTGCAGACATTGTTATTTTCAGCGACGCAGGCACCAAATGTTACCCGTTTAATGAATCAATTGCTCAAAGACCCTATTAAGATTGATTTAAGTGGGGCCAAAGCCATTCATTCAGACATTGATATGAAACATGTTTTTGTAAAAGGTGGGGATAAGTTTCCTCAGCTCATGCATGAGCTCAATGAGCGTGATGGCAGTGTGATTGTGTTTGTTAAAACTAAAAAGTCAAGTGAGATGATGGCCCAGCAATTATTTGATAAAGGCTTTGAGGCCATTGCAATTCATGGTGATTTGCCCCAAGGCAAGA
>VGUW01000094.1 GCA_016874185.1 Gammaproteobacteria bacterium | reverse complement strand
CATACCCGACATACCCTGGAGGTGCTCCAATTAATTTAGCAACCGCATGCTTCTCCATGTACTCAGACATATCCACACGAATTAAGGCATGCTCATCATCAAAAATTAAAGCAGCCAATTGTTTACAAACCTCTGTCTTACCCACACCTGTTGGCCCTAGAAATAAAAAGGATCCGTAAGGCCTATTGGGGTCACTGACACCCGATCGAGATCGTTTTATAGCATGGGTCACCGCTGAAACCGCCTCATCTTGCCCAATAATTTTTTGATGCATCAGCTGATCCAAATGCCGAATTTTATCTTTCTCAGACTCCATCATGCGATCAACTGGAATCCCCGTCCATTTCGCAACCACCGCAGCGACTTCATCCTTGGTCACTTTGCTTCGAAGAACTTGCCCTTTGCTGTGCTGAATATTTTTTTGCGCATCTTTTAACTTAGCCTCAAGTTCAGGAATAACACCATACTGCAGCTCAGACATCTTTAGTAAATCGCCCTCCCGCTTGGCTGAATCAAAGGTAATGCGCGCAGCCTCAAGTTGCTCTTTTAGCTCATTAACCCCACCTAGAATCGCTTTTTCTGCAAGCCAAACTTCATTTTGATCTGCATAAAGTTGCTCTGTTTTAGCAATTTCTTCCTCTAATTCGGCCAAACGCTTAATAGACTCCTCATCCTCCTCATGCCTTAATGCTTCACGCTCCATTTTCAAGGTCAACAGCTCCCGACTCAGTTGATATAGCTCATCTGGCTTGGAGTCCATCTCAATCCGAATTAAACTGGCTGCCTCATCCACAAGATCAATGGCCTTATCAGGCAAGAATCGACGAGAAATATATCGATCAGATAAATGAGCAGCAGCCACCAATGCAGGATCAGTGATTTCAACCCCATGATGCAGCTCATAACGCTCCTTAAGCCCCCTGAGAATCGCAATCGTGTCATCCACAGTTGGCTCAGACACTAAAATCTTTTGAAAACGCCGCTCAAGAGCTTGATCCTTCTCAATGTGCAATCGGTACTCATCCACTGTGGTTGCCCCAATACAGCGAAGGGCACCCCTTGCCAGCGCTGGCTTTAAAATATTTCCAGCATCCATCGCCCCTTCGGTTTTACCTGCACCAACAATCATGTGAATTTCATCAATGAATAAAACAATTTGACCAGCCTCTTCCTCAACACCCTTTACCACCGCTTTTAATCGCTCTTCAAATTCACCGCGATATTTTGCACCTGCGATCAATGCAGCCATGTCCAAAGACAAAAGCCGTCTACCTCTCAAGCTCTCTGGCACTTCTGAGTTGACGATGCGCAGAGCCAAGCCCTCAGCAATGGCGGTTTTACCCACCCCGGGCTGCCCAATCAAAACTGGGTTATTCTTGGTCCTGCGCTGAAGCACTGTTATGGTTCTTCTAATCTCACCATCTCTGCCAATCACAGGATCAAGCTTACCCTCACGCGCTTTTTGTGTTAAATCCACTGTGAAATTTTTTAATGCATTCTGATTTTTAATCGCCCGCTCTCCCCGCTCAGGATCATTGCCCATCTTTGCAATCAGCTGCTTGCACTTTTCTTTATCAAACCCTGCTGCCTCCATTAAGGCAATTAATCCCTTTTCCTTCCCGTCAATAAACGTTGCCAAAAGTCCATCCACACCTATATGGGTTTGACCTCTGGCCTTTCTCACTCGATCAGCATCATTAAAAAACTGCTGCAAAGACCGTGAGGCGGTGATGTCAAAGGAGGCTGCTTGAGTTGGTTTTTTTTGTAATAGATCATTGATCGCTGCAGACAACATATTCAAATTAGTCCCAGATTGAAGCATTAAATCTGCTCCAACAGACTCCTCATTAACAAGAGCGTATAAAAGATGATCAGGCTCAAGCACAGCATGCTGCATGCTTTGTGCATACTCCTGCGCTTTAACCACCAGCTCACGCGCTCCTTGTGTTAACAATTGATCCATACACCCTCTCTTTTCATATGATTCTCACAACAATGTGGTTTTATTTATAGTAATTTCAAGGGCAAGATTGCAAATAAGCGTAAATTTAGACATGATATTTTCAATTAACTATCCTAAAACCATGTGAAATATCTCCTGACCCTTCTTATCTTAACCGCACTTGACCTTGGCACAAAATATTGGGCACTACAACAATTGCACACACCATGGATATTCACTTCCTTTTTCCAATTCACATTCAGTACAAATTGTGGGATTGCTTTTGGTTTTTTTAGCTCCTGTACCATGAATGGGCAAATACTGCTTGCCACCTCTGCCCTTATGATTTGTATTTATCTCATTAAACACCATACTCACTCAACCTGCTCATCCATGGCCTCCACCATGATTATCTCAGGCGCCATCGGCAATGTCATCAGTCGTGTTCTTCATCAGGCCGTCATTGACTTTATTAGCCTACATTACCAATCTTATTACTGGCCAACCTTCAATTTGGCAGATATATTCATTTGCCTTGGCACATTGACACTGCTTCTTTGCCAAAAAATCAAAAATTAAAACACACAATGTTTAAGAATCGATCTATACTCTATTTAGGACTCAATCAAATTAAGAGATGGACATGTTTTATTTAATCCTATTCATATTTTCTTGTTGGACATATGCTGACACTCTCTCTGAGATAAAGGAGCGCGGGATGTTACGCTGTGGTATTCACGAGGGCCTTGCAGGATTTTCTACGATCGATAACCAAGGTAACCGCTCAGGATTTGATGTTGACTTTTGCCGTGCAATTAGCAGCGCTATTT
>VGUW01000093.1 GCA_016874185.1 Gammaproteobacteria bacterium | reverse complement strand
TGGGGTTTGGCTAATATCAACAAACAAGATGCTAACGCAGGCAACTTTGATGAATAAAAAGTAAAGGTAGCTTTGGTTGGTCCAAAGTTGTTGATATTCATTCATGATATGCTGTATGGAAAATCGCTTTTTTATTTTTAGCGTTTCTTGTTGAAATAAGGCCATTCCTATCCAGCAAATGAAGCCAAATCCTGCAAGGGCATAAAAGGCATGTCGCCATGAGAAGTGCTGAGCAATTGAAGCGCCTATAAATGGAGCCATTGCTGGAGTAATGCCAGCAATGGCATGAATTTTGTTCATGATGTTGACATAGTCCTTACCATGGAAGATGTCTTTGAGTGTGGCATTGCCTACGATCCAACTGGCTCCTGATCCTGCTCCTTGAATAAACTTTGCGATTAAGAATGTGCCAAGGGTATTTGCACTTGCGCAGAGAAGACTGGCCAGTGAGAACAGACCGATGGCTATTAAAAACATGGGCTTTCTGCCCAGTATATCTGAAATGGCACCATAAATGATGCCAAAGAAACCAAGGGCAAATAAGCCAATTGATACTGAGCTTTGGGCAATTGCCTCTGAGACTTGAAAATTGTCTTGAATGTTTGGCAACAGCACTGAGTTAAAGCTAATGCCGACCTCGGCAGCACAGATGGCTAAAGTGACAAAGGTAGGGATCAGGAAAAAACGTTGGTCTGTGCTCATAATTTTGCTATGATGGTTGAAAATTAGTATAGACATAGGTTGCTTTGGGGGCAAGATGAATTCCTTGAATAAGCTGCAGACGCTGAAAAAGCGTTTGATCGATTTTAAGCTGGTGCAAGGGCCCCTGGCAGGGGTGAGTCATCATGTTTTTCGTGAAGGGGTTTGGGCCTATTCAGAGCCAGCCTGGGTTTGCAGTGAGATGATCTCCTGCCAAACCATTGCAAATGGTAGTAAGGCTCTGCATCAGCGATTTTTAGGGATTTCAAAAAATGAGGGGCCGCTTTGCCTTCAGATTGCAGCATCCAGTGAGAAGGATATTAAAGATGCATTTGGCGTGATCAATACCCTTAATGTTGCCTTGGTCGATCTGAATGCGGGCTGCCCAGTTCAAAAGGTTCGGAAAAGGGGCATGGGCTCAGCCCTTTTGGAGTCGCCTGATCGCTTGCTTGAAGTATTATTGGCGATGAGGGATCACTCTGCTGTTCCCATCAGCGTTAAAATTCGTCTCCAGCAAGACCAGTCAAAGGATGATCGGGTGCTGGCGGTCATTCATAAGGCCAATGTTGATTTTTTAACCGTGCACGGTCGCACTTATTTGGATGGATATGATGTGGCTGTGAATCATGCCCGCATTGGGTATTTTGCCAAAAATGCCAGGATACCTGTGCTGGGTAACGGTGATGTTTGTGATGCGACCTCTGCTCATCAGATGCTAAGTGTTGGGGTCAGTGGAGTCATGGTTGGACGTTTTGGAGTAGGTCAGCCATGGTTGATTGGAGATATTCAGCGCTCACTTGGTTTTGCCTTTGGCCTTAAGTCTACACATGATCGAAATCCGGCTAAATTATTTTTTCAGCATGTTGAGAGAATGTGCAAGTTACCAGGGGGTGAGAAATTTGCCATACTCAGCGGTTATGGGCTTATTAAATATTTTGCCAAACGTCATCAAATGCCGCCAGAGATGATTGAACAAGTCAGGCAGTGTAAAACGTTGCTTGATCTTGGTAATGCGATGATAAGATATTATTAATCAATTAATTGAGTGATTAAATTTATAAATTTTTTGCATTAATTATAGAAATTCCGCTGGGTTTTAAGGGGCTTTGTGATCAATTTTGAGCATTGCCTGGACCTTGCTGTCAATTTTGGTTCTTGGCTCAGATGAGGATAAAATGCCAGCTCTGATTCTTCACAATGGTCTTAGGACAGCTTATGCTGTTGGTATGGGCTTTGCTTTTGAATGGAGCAATGAAAAAAAGAATCAAATAGGAGTGCATATGATTCAGCTATCAGTTCAAACTTTTCGTACCCAGTTTTTAGGAAAACAGGGGTGTTTGTTGGTGGATGTGCGTGAGCCAATTGAAACAGCACTTGGGGTGATCCCGGGGGCGACATTATGTCCTTTGGCTCACATTACTGAGCTTGATTTACAGGATCACCACCAAGTCGTGGTCTATTGTAAAGCGGGGGGGCGAAGCATGAGGGCTTGTCAATATTTGGAGCAGACTTATCCTGAAATAGAGATTTACAATTTACAAGGTGGCTATGATCAATTCTTGCATGAAATTTGACAGATAATGCTGATTTATTCTGGTGTTTAGGTGCTGTTTTAAATCAAAGCTGATTTTTATTTTTAGACAAATGGGGGAATGGGATTGGTGTTGCTTGAATCACTTGAGTTCATTTTTTTGAATTGAGTTATATGGATGCTGTTTTGTAATCCCCCATTGTGGGTGAGGTATTTAAAGATCAGAGGCTAAAATACCAGCAGTTATTTTGTAATTTTCAAGTGATGCCTCAGTAACAAAGTTAGGGCATTCATAAACACATGGATATTTTTTGTATTTGAGAAGATTGTATTTTTGGCGTATGATGGTCTGAATTTAGGAGTATGATGTGAGATTTTTACTGATTTTTTTAATGACAATTGGAGGAAACCTGATGGCTGTTGCTGAGAAATTGAACCTTGAATTAAAGGATGGCGTGGTGGTTATTGAGCTTAGGCCAGATATAGCACCCAATCATGTGGCCAGAATCAAGGAGCTGGTGAAGCAAAAGTTTTATGATGGATTAAAGTTTCATCG
>VGUW01000092.1 GCA_016874185.1 Gammaproteobacteria bacterium | reverse complement strand
TAAACATGAAATGACATAGTTCAAAGCCTGAGACTGGTTATCATTTTTCCCCTTTTTTGAATCAGAGCAGGTTTCCTTTTTGTCCAAAAAATAAATACTGGCCAGAGCTAAAGGGGGGGCAAGAAGTGCAAGAACAGCCGACGAAGGGGATATTATGGTTCTATTAATTACTCTAGATGCCATAAACACAGATATCATCGCATTGTTAGCCATATGCACCCCCGTTGAAAACTCAATACCAGAGGTATAAATCGCCATAAATCCACTAAAAAAACCAAAAATGATTTGAGAAATGACCCCAGCAAAACCATAAGGCAAAAATAATTGTAAATGCGCCATGCCAAAAATAACTGCTGATATGATCAAAAAAGCTGTTTTTTCAACTGCTTTATCTATAGATAAACCTTCACTGGCAAAAAATGAAAGGGGAATTTGACGAAAACAAAACTCTTCAAACCAGGACTGTATTCCAGTAATGAATATGCTCATGCTAATCGCAATCAAAACAACATTTGCAGGTATGGAAGATATAATCTGACCAGTTAACAAAACAATCATCACAGTGCTGTAAAAACAAAAACCTGCCACCATATGACCCCAGCGGATTTTACCACCCTTCAAATTAAATAAAAACCCAATACTCTCGTTTTTTATTTTCTGCCGAATCAAATACAGCCCGAAATAAATTAGAAAAGGCAAATTTGAGGCAATATAACGTGTCAATTGATTACTAACAACACTCAATAATAATCGAGCAATCGCAATTACAAAGAAATTAACAGCTTCATTTACAGCAACCATTAAAAAAATCGCCACCATGCAAATTAGAATAAAACCATACCAATCGCCCTTTAAAAGTTGCTCTTTAAGATCTATTAAAAATATACTGCTGATAAAAAACATCCCAAGTGAGGAAACGTCTATCCCTAGTCCAATTAGTGAAGCAGCAGGAACCAAATACAGTAAGATCGCCTTCAAGCAAATTCCAATTTTATTCATATTTTTTCCTATCTTCACAAACCATGGCTGAATCCCCGGCCAATAATTCCATCGCTTTTGCAGAAACAAGACCCCAAACGCACCCAGCAGCAACTGCGCCAATGTTTGCCGTTGAAGTAAATAAAGTTGCAGCAGTAATCGACTGCCAGCTTAGTGCCCTTATTTCAAAATTATCGGATTTATTCCAAAGCGCTCCTGTAATCGCCATGGATCCCAGAACAATTGCGTAAATATTTAAACCCATTAACATGGTCCAAACAGCCATTGCACCATAGAGCATCATGATTGTTGGGGAGTGATCGGTGTTATATTTTGAATTTTGGTAAAAAATTTCAGGCAACGTCGCAATTAATACCAGGGGGGCACATAAATTTTCAAAACTTAAACTTAACTTCACTAAAGGAAGCAAGCCACATGCCTGCACCAAAAGTACTGCCAAAAAAGTTATCAAAATCTGTATCCCCATTTTAAAACTAAAGTTTTCTGAAAGAAGATCATAACCCTCTCCAAATTTATTAAAAGACTCTCCATCAACATAATTCATCAGCATTAACAATAACTTCGGACTTAATGCTGTCAGTAAAATACTCGACACATCCACAGGAACACCGACTGTTGTGAGTGATAGCATAAATAACATAAAAATAAATATGCTAAGAACTGTAAATACCTCTAAAGAATACTGACTTTTCTCAAAACCGAACCTTCTCATTGAGTATACGAGCATCGCACAACCAAAACAAAGAATGGTGTATGCATGAAATGAGTTAACTGCAAGGCGAAAAACCATGCTAACCCCAAAAAGGATAGCAAGACCCAGATATGAAAGCTGCCTTGATGTTGATGTCTGAATATTCATAGAAGCCGCCTTTTTAGTTCTTTTAAAACAATTAAATTTGGTTTGGTCTAAAAGTCCAAACTGATTTTCAATTTTTCACATTCTAACAAGGCAAAAAAAGAATGTCCAGACCGCAATGAAATCTGGCTAACTCTATTAAAGCAATGGTGACAAATGGGTTTTATGAATTTTCAAATTCGCGCCCGGAGGGATTCGAACCCCCGACCGTCTGGTTCGAAGCCAGATACTCTATCCAGCTGAGCTACGGGCGCATGTCCTGATCATAACAAATAAATCTTCTATTTACTATGCTTAGATGCAATGACTATTTAACTAATCCACCTTGATATTAAATCGTAGATTGCAAGCATGCCCTGAGCCTCCCCGCCCTTGGGCTGACCATCCCGAACCCGATTATTAATCGCATTAAGATCCATATGAATCCAAGGCACAGCATTTACAAATGTTTCCAAAAATAAGGCGGTTATAATTGCGCCCCCATTGGGCTCATTTCCTGTTGAATGGATATCAGCGATTGATGAATCTAAAAAGGGCCTATAATCCTCTATCAATGGCAATTGCCAAATCTGATCCTCATGCTCTGCTGAGTTAGAGAATATTAACTGAGAAAGCTTTTGATCATTGGTAAAGTAACAAGGAACATCAGGACCCATGGCTACTCGCGCAGCTCCAGTGAGAGTTGCAAAATCAATCACTAAATCTGGGCTGCTTTCAATAGCATAACTCAAGGCATCTGCCAGCAATAAACGTCCTTCTGCATCCGTATCCCCCACCTCAATGGTTTTTCCTGAACGCGAAGTTAATACATCACTTGGGCGATATGCATTGCCTGAAATTACATTCTCAGCCGAGGGAATAATTAATTGAATGCGACAGGGAACTTTCATTTGAAGCAATAAATGCGCTAAGCCAATTGCATGTGCTGCACCACCCATGTCTTTCTTCATCGAATACATAGAACTGGGGGATTTTAAATTCAAACCCCCAGAGTCAAAAGTCACCCCTTTAC
>VGUW01000091.1 GCA_016874185.1 Gammaproteobacteria bacterium | reverse complement strand
TAGAGCGCTAGAAGACATTAAGCCTGATGTGGTGATTAACTGCATTGGGGCAACTAAGCATAAAAAAGAAGGCAATAATCCAATTGATGCGATAGATTTAAATGCTTTATTGCCACATAAATTGGCGCAAATTTGCGAGCTGGTAAATAGCCGCTTTATTCATATAAGCACAGATTGCGTGTTTTCTGGTAATTCTGATCTTTATAAAGAATCTAGCCCTACTGACGCTGAAGATGTTTACGGTAAAAGCAAGGCTTTGGGCGAAGTCACCTACGGTAATGCATTAACATTAAGAACCTCAACTATTGGCCATGAGCTTCAAACCAAATATGGTTTACTAGATTGGTTTCTATCGCAAGAAAATACTTGTAAAGGTTTCAGTAAGGCGGTTTTTTCAGGCTTGCCCACTGTTATTTTTGCTCAAATTATTCGTGATATTGTGTTGCCGAATTCCGAGCTGCAGGGTCTTTATCATGTGGCAGCATCGCAGATTAATAAATATGAATTACTACAGATAATTGCCAAAGTTTATAACAAAAAAATAAAGATTGAGTTGGATGAAAGTTTCATTATCAATCGCTCACTGGATGCTAGTAAGTTTCATCATGCCACAGGTTATAATCCACCCAGTTGGCAAAGCTTAATTGAAGCAATGTACCAATATCAATAATTCAAAAAATGGAAAACCACAATGTTTAATAACAAAGTGTTAATGATTACGGGTGGAACCGGCTCATTTGGCAATGCTGTATTAAAACGTTTTTTATCTACCGACGTACGTGAAATTCGTATTTTTAGCCGCGATGAAAAAAAACAAGAAGAAATGCGTCTAGCCTTAAATAACCCAAAACTAAAGTTCTATATTGGCGACGTAAGAGACTATGACAGCATTTATAGCGCCATGAAAGGCGTTGATTATGTATTTCACGCCGCTGCACTCAAGCAAGTACCATCTTGTGAGTTTTATCCATTAGAAGCGTTGCGCACTAATGTGCTGGGCTCAGAAAACGTCATGAATGCTGCAATTGCTCGTGGTGTTAAACGTTTAGTAATGCTTAGCACTGATAAGGCTGTTTATCCAATTAATGCAATGGGTATTTCCAAGGCGATGATGGAAAAGTTTATGGTGGCTAAAGCACGAATGCAGAATGATGGCGAAACTGTTATATGTGCAACCAGGTACGGTAACGTGATGGCGTCTCGTGGATCTGTGATCCCATTATTCGTGGATCAATTAAAAAGTGGTAAGCCTTTAACGATTACAGATCCCAATATGACAAGATTTCTGATGTCATTAGAGGATTCGGTAGATTTGGTATTGCATGCTTTTGAGCATGGCATGCAGGGTGACATTTTTGTTCAGAAAGCCCCTGCATCAACAGTTGATGATTTAGCAAAAGCACTAAAAGAGTTGTTTGGTAAAGATATTAAAATTAATATCATTGGTACACGACATGGTGAAAAGCTTTACGAATCACTAATATCCAGAGAAGAGATGGCTAGGGCTGAAGACTTAGGAGCCTATTATCGTATTCCAGTCGATAATCGCGATCTAAATTATGCTCAATATTTTAGCGAAGGCGAGGAAAAAATCTCGCATCAAGAAGACTACACATCTCACAATACTGAGCGTTTAAATGTTGCTCAGGTGAAAGCATTGTTATTAAAACTAGAATATATCAAGGAAGAGTTAGATGTTTAAGGTTATGACTATTGTTGGAACTAGGCCTGAGCTCATTAAAATGAGCCGGGTTATTGCTGAATTTGATACTCATACAAATCACTTACTTGTCCATACGGGTCAAAATTATGACTATGAACTTAATCAACTTTTCTTTGACGATTTAGGTATCCGTAAGCCCGATTATTTTTTAGAAGCGGTTGGTAATAATGCAGCACAAACAATTGCGCGTATTATTGAAAAAGCTGACGAGATCATGGAAAAAGAAAATCCAGATGCTGTCATGCTATATGGTGATACCAACTCTTGTTTGTCAGTGATCGCAGCTAAGCGTCGTAAGATCCCAGTTTTCCATATGGAAGCAGGTAATCGATGTTTTGATCAAAGGGTTCCTGAAGAACTCAATCGTAAAGTGTTGGATCACCTTAGTGATATAAATTTTGTTCTCACCGAGCATGCCCGTCGCTACTTGATTGCAGAAGGTATACGTCCAGAAACTATAATTAAAACTGGTTCCCATATGGGTGAGGTGCTTGATTTTTACATGCCTAAAATCATGAAATCTGATGTGATGGCGCGCATGAATCTAGAAACTGGAAAGTTTTTTATTGTGAGTGCCCACCGCGAAGAGAATGTCGATACCCCACAAAATCTCGTTGACATGGTCGAAACGCTTAATGCGCTTGCTGAGCAATATAATTACCCAGTTATTGTTTCAACCCATCCAAGAACAAGAAAGCGTTTAGATGAGCTTAATCTTGGCAAATTAAACCCTAATATTCAATTCTTAAAGCCATTCGGTTTTTGTGATTTCATAAAACTACAAATGGAGACGCTATGTGTCGTTTCTGATAGTGGCACAATTACCGAGGAAGGTTCTTTATTAAATTTGCCAGCCATTACTATTCGTTATGCACATGAACGACCGGAAGGCATGGATGTTGGGACACTTATTATGAGTGGTCTTAAAAAAGATAGGGTTCTTGATGCAATTAAAGTGATTGTTAACCAGCATAGAAAAGAGAGTCGTGTTGTAAGTTCAGTGCTTGATTACGAGAGTAGTGCTTGTGTTTCTAAGCAAATTCTTAGAGTTGTAATAAGCTATATTGACTATATCAATCGGACGGTTTGGTCTAAGTAAACTTAAACCAGCTAACTAAGAGTAATGAAAAACTATTTGTTTAAATTATTTGTTCGTTTTTTTGTTGCATTTAGTGGGCTGGTTGTCTTTGCCATTTCATCAAAATTATATGGCGCAGAAGGTCGGGGTGTCATAGGATTTGGTATATCGATAGTCTCTTTGTTTGGTTTGCTCCTTTCATTCAATCTTGGATGGTCATTCCTTTTTGAAGCTA
>VGUW01000090.1 GCA_016874185.1 Gammaproteobacteria bacterium | reverse complement strand
GAAATTGCCGCCAGAATCGGTCCACCAAAAATCATTCCCACAAAAATCAATGAAGTTAAAGCAGCTGCCATGGGCTTAGTCAATGTCAGTGCCTTCATTAAATAACTCACTCCCCAAATATCAGCAAACCCCTCTAAAGATCCAACCATCAGCAAATTAGCCACCGCCAGAAGCATTAATGTTGGATTACGAATGATTTGTCTTAACCCTGCAATAAAGTTGACAAATGAGGCCTGTGGATGAGCAGGAACTTGAACGAAAATGCCAATCAATATCGCAATCAACGCCTGAATACAACCCAGCAAACCAAGTACATCATGCCAATCATATGTTCCAAGTAAATTGGCGGTGGGCATGCCCCCATAAACAGCACCAATTAACCCAATGGTAAATGTAATACCCACCATTTTGGCATACTGATCCTTATCAAACAGCTGAGTGATGATTTCTGATACACCCAAGAATGCAAAAGCGCTGCCCATGCCCAATAATAACCTGGAGAAATATAACCACTGCCACAACTGACCATAAGCGCTAATCCAAGCAGAGATGGCACACAAAAATGCAGCAACGGATAAAACCCTGGAGGGCATAAACCGATAGAGTAAATATGCAGCTGGAATCTGCATCACTGAATAACCCAAATAATATAAACTGGCATAATGCCCAAACTGCTGCGCATCAATGCCATAAGCAACCATGGTCTGATCCATAACCAAACTTGGAAATAGACGAAGAATAAATTGAAAGGCAAAGAACAGTGTGGCTAAAAACCACACCGCATAGCGACCACCATGCATCACAGTACTCAATTATTTCAATCCCAATAGTAGCCTCTAAGCTGGCATAAAGTCAAATTACAAGCCCCTTAGCACCTCTTTTAAATTTGCTGATGCATGATTAAGCAACGCCTGGTGTATCATGGCTTTCATCTTTGCATACTGCTTGGCCTCAAGCCAATTAACATGTAAACTTTTGGCCAAATAACTTGAAACTTGAGGATTAAGTGCATCCACTTTCTGCAGAAATTCGACAAAAAATGTATACCCGGATAAATCCTTGGCATGAAAATGAATAGGATTGTCAAACACAAAGCCCCCAACTAAAGCATAGACACAATTGGGGTTTTTAATTCTAAAAGCCGGATGATCAAGCAATAACTCTAACCTTTTTACTGCACCATGACGCCATGAGCGACTTTGAAGCGCTAGCCACTTGATTTGTAGCAGCGGTTGACCAACTGCATGATGATCCCAAAAATGCTTCAAATAATCATCCCCCACAGCCTGGTGTGATAAGGCAGAAAGAGCCGAAAGCCGAATGCTGATATTTTCACAAGTCAAATAACGATGGATCACATACTCAAGATCAGAGGGAACATCAGAAAACGCCAAATAGAATAAACACCTGGCCTGCATACGTCGAATTTCAACATCCTGGGCTTGATCACCAAGCGCCCCTTGATGCATCTCATCCAATGAACGCGCCTGAGTGCGTATTTTCATTGCCACTTGTTTTGCCAAGTGCCAACAGGTTTTTTCCACCTGCATCAGATCAATCGCGGTGGATTGATCAAATAGCTCCCCCCAAAGCGGAAACGCCAACAACATGCTGCCAAGAGCAGGATTGCATAAAAACGCCAAGTCCAGTAACTGACTTAATTCAGAACCAAGCTCACCCTGCCCCTTGAGCTGTCTATTAAACTCCCCAAGCCATATACGTCTTGCACTGTCCCAGCGCACAAACACATCATCATCATACAGCACCCTTGCCAAATCATTTTCAGGATCCGATAGTTCCAATTTAACCGGCGCACTAAAATCACGAAGCAATGACATCACTGGTTGATTTGCATCAAGCTGGAATCGAGCAACCTTCTCATAATCATCCAAAACAACCACCTGCTCCTGGAGGATTTTTTGTCCGTCCCGAGCTTCAAAAGCACTGAGTTTAATGGGGATATACATGGGCTGATTGCCATCTACCTCAAAAGATTGCCTTAACTTTAATTCCAACACCTTTTCATCCTGCAAATATTGGTATGAGGCATGCACAGTTGGCGTACCTGATTGAAAATACCACTTTGTAAAATGAGTTAAATCCATTTGACTGGTAGATGCAATTGCATCTAAAAAATGATGAATCGACACAGCTTTACCATCATTCTGGCTAAAGTAAAGATCCATGCCACTTCTAAAATTCTTCTTGCCAACCAAACCTTTTAGCATTCGGATAATCTCAGCGCCTTTTTCATAAACCGTTAAGGTATAAAAATTATCAATTTTTTCATAAGACTCTGGAATGACTGCATGCCGAATTGAACTGTTGTCCTCTTTAAACTGACGAGAGCGCATTAATGACACTTGGTCAATTCTAACACAGGCACTCTCGGTGATCGCTGCCATAAATTCCTGCTCACGAAAAACAGTCAATCCCTCTTTCAAACTAAGATAAAACCAGCTCTGACAAGTCACTCGGTTACCTGACCAGTTATGAAAATACTCATGACCAATCACCGCATCAATGCCTTGAAGATCGATATCAGTTGTGATTTTAGGATCTGCCAGCACGTATTTATCATTAAAAACATTAAGCCCCTTATTTTCCATAGCGCCCATATTAAAATCAGAGATAGCAACGATGTTGTATTCATCCAAATCATACTCACGACCATAAGCTTCTTCATCCCATTTCATGGCTTTTTTTAGAGCTTGCATAGCACGCATGGTGGTGATCTCACTGGCATTCTCTGTCAAAATTCGAAGATCCACCCCACGACCAGAGCGTGTTGTAAATTGATCATGGTGCACATTAAATTGACCGGCCACTAAGGCAAATAAATATGAAGGTTTAGGAAATGGGTCATGATAGGTCACATATAAAATCCCATCTTTGATAACACGGCTTTGCAAATTACCGTTTGACAACGCATGAGGATAAAGCGCTGCATCAGCTTGAATATGCACGGTAAAGATACTTAGGACATCTGGCTGATCTGGATAAGGAATGATTTCACGAAATCCCTGGGCTTCACATTGAGTCACCAAACGGCCATTAGAAA
>VGUW01000089.1 GCA_016874185.1 Gammaproteobacteria bacterium | reverse complement strand
AAGTCAGTATCATGAATCATTTCACGCATGATGTTCAAAGTATCATCTGCAATAATAAAGTCAGGGAATTTGGCTTGAAATCGGCATACACGTAATACCCGAAGCGGGTCCTCGCGAAATGCCGGTGATACGTGACGTAGGCACTTTTTTTGAATATCCATCCTGCCGCCATATGGATCTATATAATGTCCATGCTCGTCTTTTGCGATAGCATTGATTGTGAGGTCTCTGCGGATTAAATCATCCTCAAGCGTTGTCTTTGGGCTGAAATCAAAATGAAATCCATCATGACCAGGAGCCGTTTTTCGCTCTTTGCGCGCCAGGGCATATTCTTCATTGGTTTGGGGGTGTAAAAATACCGGAAAATCTTTACCAACTTGAGAAAAGCCAAGTGCTAACATTTCATTGACGGTTGATCCGGTAACAACAAAATCACGGTCAGTGATGTCAAGACCCATCAGCTCATCTCTGACAGCTCCGCCCACTAGGAAAATTTTCATGAACACTAGCACTCCTTACCTGGTATTATGCGTTTAAAATCAAATTCTGCAAGTCAAATATCACTTATCAAAATTGGAATTTATGATATGATGTCTTTACAGAAAGAGAAAATTTGAATGTTTGGAAAACTGTTTGAAAAATTACTAACGGTTCTAGTGTATTTTTTTGCAAAATATCACATTCCTTTGGTTACTCCACTGATTATTTTGGCATATGTTCGTTTTTATTCTGTGAACGAGTCTGAGGCAAAGCCTTGGCATGCCTACCGTACATTGATGTCTTTATTTACAAGGCAGATCGATTTAACTCAACGAAAAAAACCAGATCAGAATTGTTTAATTAGCCCCTGTGATGGTTTTGTTTCTGACTGGGGTCGACTGGATTATTCTAAGTCAGATAAGTCCTTGAAAATAAAAGGGAGAGGATTTTGTCCCAAAGAACTCATTGGAGAAGATTGGTTACAGGATGTGCAGCAGGGGTATTTTTTTTCCTTATATTTATCTCCCAAAGATTATCATCGCTTTCATTGTCCTGCAAACGGACTTGTTGTCGATGGTGTTCGCCAATTTCATGGTCGACTTCGCAGTGTTAATCCTAAATTGTTTAAATCCATTCCAAATTTATTGTCTGAAAATGAACGTGTTGCTTGTCGATATCGTACAAATACAGGCCAGACTGTGATCATGGTTTTTGTAGGGGCGATGATCGTAGGTAGTGTTGATTTGGTTTCCTATCCCAATGGTCAAGAGTTAAAACAAGGTGATGAAATAGGCTGTTTTAATTTTGGATCAAGTATTGTGATGTTTGTGTCAGAGGGTTTATTAGGGGCGTTACATCTTCAGCAATCAGGTCCAATTGCTCTGTTTGATGTTTTAGGAGAGGTGCGCAATGAGCGATAAAAAAGCCCTTAGTCTGTTTTCACTGGTTATGATTAATGTTGTGGCAATCGATAATCTTAAGTCTTTAACTTTTGGGGCTCAATTTGGATTGTCTTTGGTGAGCTACTATGTTTTAGCAGCGGTTTTATTTTTTATTCCAGTCGCATTGGTTTCTGCTGAATGTGCAACAGGATGGCCCAGTAAAGGTGGAATTTATGTGTGGGTGCGTGAGGCTTTGGGTAAGCGCTGGGCGTTTTTTGTGATTTGGATTATGTGGATCTATAATGTGGTTTGGTATCCATCTCAGATGATTTATATCACAGCGATGTTTTGGCAATGGCTGGATCCAACATGGCTTGAGCATCCTGCCAGGGTATTTTTATTCAGCAGCGCCCTTTTCTTTTTTTGTACTTTTCTTAATCGATTTGGGATGCGTTTTTCAGGTCTGGTGAGTGCCTCTGGTGCCGTCTTAGGAACTCTTTTGCCGCTGAGTGTGGTGATTATGTGCGGTGCTTATTGGTTAATCACGGGAAAGGGCTCTCATATTGATTTCACACTACAGAACATGATTCCAAGTAGTCAGCAAAATAATATCCTGCCATTTCTGGTTCCGATTATTTTCGGGTTGATTGGTATTGAGATGTCAGCAATTCACGCTAATGATGTGGATGATCCACAAAAGACATATCCTCGTGCAATTTTTATTTCAACAGTTGTTATTATTTCAACGATGTTGCTGGCCTCATTATCCATTGCAATTGTTTTACCTCAACAGCAGGTGAATATTATTTCTGGTATTGTGATGTTCTTTGATTTTGTGTTGGTAGAGCTTGATTTAAATTTTTTAAAGCCGGTGTTTGTTTTTCTGGTTTTATGGGGAGGAATCGCCAATATTGCAACTTGGATTATTGGGCCCAGTAAAGGGATGATGGTTGCAGCGCAAGATGGTGTGATTCCTGCATGGTTTGCAAAAACCAACCAACATGATGTACCTGAGCGTATTTTATGGGTTCAATATTTGATGGTTGTGGTGCTTGGGTTTGGTATTTTGATCTATCCACTTGAAATCATTTATAGCATGTTAAATGCAATTACAACTCAATTGGCACTTGTGATTTATGTGCTGATGTTTATAAGCGTTTGGGTTTTGCGCCGACTTTTTCCTAACAAGGCCACCTATCAAGTACCGGGAGGCAAGAGAGGGCTTTTGACTGTATGTGTGACAGGTTCAGCGGTGTCAATATTGGTTATTTTCCTTGGTTTTATGGCCCCTGGAATTTTAGAGATTACAAAAGAGCAGCATTACACATTAATTTTATGCTTGGGTGTGATGATATTCACAGCCATTCCATTTTTATTGACAAGGAATAGTAATGAAAGCACTTGAGATACTGCATCTTAAAAAAGTATATCATGATAAAACTGAGGCCCTGTCTGATGTTTCTTTTTCAGTGGATAAAGGCGAGTTCTTTTCACTTTTAGGATTAAATGGAGCAGGCAAGACTACTTTGATTGGGATTGTAAATAACTTAATTAGAAAAACATCAGGCCAAATTAAGGTTATGGGTGTTGATATGGACACGGATATGGCCAAGGTTAAGTCGATGGTTGGCTTGGTGCCTCAGGAATTTAATTTTAATGTTTTCCTGACTGTGAAAGAAGTTTTGATGAACTATGCAGGTTATTATGGCATTCATCACAAGGTTGCAGCAGATCGACTGGTATATGTGCTGGAGCGTGTAAAGT
>VGUW01000088.1 GCA_016874185.1 Gammaproteobacteria bacterium | reverse complement strand
TTTTGAATTATTTTGTATTTAGCATGTATGACAAGATCCGCACAAGGATCCTATGGGGCTTGTTCGGAGACTTTGGCTGGGCTATTGAGGGGTTTTGGCTGTGGTATTATCCAGTGAACGATTGAAAGGAGAAGGGATGAAATCGCTGATTGTGATATTTCCTGATCAGCTCAGTTTAAAGATGTCATCTTTAAAATCCAGAACGCCGGCCAATGCTGATATTTATATGGCTGAGTGGATGGATCTGAAAAGAGGGGTGAGGCATCATCAGAAGAAATTGGTGTTTATTTTCTCATGCATGCGTCATTTTGCCAATGATCTTAAAGCCTTGGGTTGGCAAGTTCATTATAAGCAGTTTGATCAAATCAGGGAAGTTAATTTGGAGTCACTGGTGGGCTGCGCTATTGATGAAATAAAGCCAAAAGAGGTGGTTTATACTCTGCCAAGTGAGTACCATGACCAGATTGCCATGCAAACTCTTCTGGAGCAAAGGGCGGTGGCTAAATTTGTTTTGGAGGACGATCGGTTTTTATGCTCATATCAGGAGTTTGCAGTTTATGCTGAGGGCAAAAAGCAGCTTCGAATGGAGTTTTTCTATCGAATGATGCGCAAAAAGTATCAAATACTGATGGAGAAAGACGAGCCGGTGGGAGGTAAGTGGAATTTTGATGGAGATAATCGGCAGGTTTTGGATGATCGTGTCGTTATTCCTCCGGTAGATCAGTTTGAGATTGATGAGATAACTGCCCAAGTTATTGAGGGGGTGTGTGAAAGATTTGGTGATCATTTTGGCGATATTATGCCATTTTTTTATGCAGTCAGGCGCATTGATGCACTGAAGGTTCTTAATCATTTTGTAAATGCGCGACTGTCTGTTTTTGGCCAGTATCAAGATGTTATGAAAACAGGAGAGCCTTGGCTGTTTCATGCGCATATAAGCTGGTATTTAAATGTCGGGCTGCTTTTACCAAAAGAGTGCATTGATGCGGTGCTGGTGGCCTATCATCAGGGAAAATGCCCGCTGAATTCGGCAGAGGGGTTTGTGCGTCAAATTCTGGGCTGGCGTGAATTTGTCCGCGGTATTTATGGCTTGAAAATGCCAGAATATCGTCATGGAAATTTTCTGGAGGCAAAAGCAAGTCTGCCTGATTTTTATTGGACAGGAAAAACCAGCATGAATTGCATGTCACAGTGTGTGGCACAAACCAAAAAGTACGGGTATGCACATCATATTCAACGACTGATGGTTTTGGGGAATTTTGCACTGTTGGCTGGGATTGCTCCAGATGCGGTTAATCAATGGTATTGGATTGTTTATATGGATGCTTTTGAGTGGGTGGAGTTGCCAAATGTCAGTGGTATGATTTTATTTGCAGACGGGGGTTATTTAGCCAGTAAGCCATATGCTGCAGGTGGGGCATATATCAATAAGATGTCTGATTATTGTAAGAACTGTGTTTTTTCAGTGAAGGAAAAAGCAGGGAAATCCGCATGTCCTTTTAACTATTTGTATTGGAATTTTCTGCTCAAGCATCAGGGGGTTTTCCAAAACAATCCGAGGATGGCGATGATGTACCGTCAGCTTAAGAACATGAATTTAGAGCGGCTGGAGCAGATTCAGAGGGACAGTGATGTTTTCTTAAAGGGTCTTCATGTCGGATTGCAGGATCAGTACTGGGAGTGAGGCTGTTGATTTAGAGTTGAAGGCGGCCTTGAGGTTGACTGAAAAGTGCTGGGGTTGGTTATTGTTGAATTCTCATAGCTTAGGGGTCGAGCAGCTTGGCTATGCCTTGCTTCTTTAGCTTGTCTTGGATATTGGCTGGGCAGGTTAGGGAGATGGATTGTTGTGTGATTTGATGTGGTCTTAGTGGATTTTAACGCTGATATTTTACGTAACATTTCCTGATTCATCCCACTGATGGTAATGTCAGTTTTGATTTGACTTTGGCGCTGTGTTAGATGCTTGAGTTTTTTAATAGGATCAATAGACCAGCCTGTGACTTTTAAAATCATGTTGCCGATTGGCCAGCTAAAAAAAGACGGGATTAAGGGTGGATTTTTTGAACTGTTAAAGGGCCTGTCCATAAAAAGCTGAATGTGACTTATTTGTGGAGGGGGGTCTTGTTGAATTTTATCAAGGACACAAAGCATGATGATGCCGCCAAGTAAATAGCCTTCCAGGATAAGGCCGGTGGCTTGTGGGTTGTTTTGAATGCATTGCTTTATAGACTTGACATGCTGATTGATCAGGTCATCAAATGTTCTGGCATAGGCTTGCTCTTTATATTTTACCGGTAAGAGATAATTAGAAAGCATGTGATCATTTGATGAGTCAGGAAAGAAAGGGGCGGATCGCATTTTGTTTTTACTGTCAATGAGTATCCTAACGCATTTAGCTTGATTGCTTTTAAATTCAGCAGCAGAAGCCAAGTAGGTACCAAGAACACTCAGTTGGCATAAAAATTGGGATGCTTGTAATATGAGCTGGCTGATAGAGTAGTTTTGAGGCCACAGGCCGATAAATGGCAGGGGCAGTAAATAAAGTACTTTACTGACAAGGATGATGAGTAAGAAAGGAAGCAGTAAAATATTTGCAATGATTGTAAATGTTATATCGGGATTAAATAAGGATATGACAGCCAAGCTAAGTATGAGGGTGAGTGTGATCATATGGTTTTGCTTTAATTTTACTTCCTTTGATGAAATCAGTGTTATTTAAATACATCTTTTAACTTTGGGTATTGAAATCTAAAACCAGTTGCAAGCAAAGATAGGGCATTTTGAGTATTGCTAGATAGCAAAAGCTCTTCACCCATTTGACCAAATAGGCATTTAATATACCAGCCTGGGATCATAAAGAAGGCCGGTCGCCCTAGGCTCTTGGCATAGGAGCTGGCAAATACAGCTTGGGTAACGATTTCAGGGGCAACAAGATCAAAGCAGCCTGCTTGTTCATGGCCAAGTAAATGGTCAATGGCATTGATGACATCTGTGAGGTGTATCCAGTTCATGGTTTGAGTTCCAGGCCCCAGATGGCCAGCAAGTCCAAGCTGATAGGGTAGTTTAAGTTTTTTAAGCAGGCCTTGGTTGGGTGAAAGCACGGCGGCTAATCTTAAGATATTGGTTTTGACATTGAAGGTATTGGCCTGAAGTGCGATGTTCTCCCATGTGGCACATAATTGGTGAGAGAAGCTGTTGGTGGAGAGGTAATAGCCGACAGCGGAGGCACTAATAAGCTGCTTTGGTTTTTTTTCCA
>VGUW01000087.1 GCA_016874185.1 Gammaproteobacteria bacterium | reverse complement strand
TAGAATTTGAAAGGTATGGCAATGCGGGCACGGCACCCAATAATAGCGTTGATCGGAGGCTTCAAATTCCCTCTCAATACGGCTTAAGCCTTGAATGGTAGGCGTTGAGACTAACAAAATTTTGCGACGGGCAAAGGTGGCGGTACGTTGAATAGCAAGGGAGACAGGATCACCTTCGCCGTCAGCATCGCCAGGATAGGCATCAATTTCATCTAAAAACAAATAGCGCACGGGCATAGAGCGCAAACCCACAGCGCTATTAGCGCCAGTTACCACAACAATACCGCCGGTAAATTCTTTGCTTTGAACGGTATTGCCTGAATCCCGAGATCGTGGGTCTTTAACTTTATCGCGAAGAGCTGGCGTATCATCAATCAGTGGAGCTAAACGTCCTTTAGACCACCGTTTACCCATTTCAACAGTAGGCTGAACCACCAGCATAGGACCAGGCGCTTGATCAATGATGTAACCAATCCAGTTATTGCCAGCTTCGGTCCCACCAATTTGAGCGCCTTTCATAAAAATGACTTTTTCAACAGGTGACGATGGCGATAGTGCATCCATGATTTCTTTAAGGTAAGGCGTGCGTTCTGTACGCCATCTGCCAGGTTCAGAAGAGGCAGTTTGCGATAACATGCGAAACCCATCCGCCCACTCAGAAACTTTAAGTAGTGGATCAGGCCGAAGCCCTGCATTAAAACTGGTTTGATAAGCTTCAATTATCACGGCTGAGCTCCTCTAATGCGGTTCGAATTTCTTGCAGCAACACCTCATGAATTTTGTGGGCATCATCAATGGAGGCTAAAAGTGAGGCAACGCGATCAGGAATGTTCATCAAGCTATCACGTACGATTCTGGCTTTATTGAAGGCTGACACCTTGACGTCTTCTACTGAAACCAGCGCTCCAATTTCTGCTTTGGCTCTGGCCTCCAAAAGCTTGCCCCGTTCCATTTCATTTTTGATGCGGGTTTTAAGGAGAAGCGTTGAAAGCTCAGTTACATCAGAAGTACTTTTGCGTCGCTCAGGCTGACTTGGATCACGCATAGCGGCCAAAGCAGCGTCTGCTTGTTCAACGTCTACAAGGCCGTCTACCAAATGAATCAATCCATTTTGTACAAGTTGACCTGCGTATTGCCTTGAAAATCCATGCCGCTTTGCCCACTCTGATTGCTTGATGAGTTCCATAAGCTATCATGTACATAGTTCATCAAAGGTCTTTTGCGTGGCAGCGTGAATAGCCTTTGATTTGGTATGCGCTTGAAATCGCCTTATGATGGTATCGATGTATTTGGGATCAAGCTCAATCATGCGGCAGCGACGTTTTGAATGTTCTGCGGCAATAAGTGTTGTACCAGATCCACCAAAGGGATCAAGCACAATATCACCAACCTTACTGCTGTTCGTAATAGCACGCTCCATGAGTTCTACTGGCTTCATAGTTGGATGTAAATTGTTAGCGCTGGGCTTATCAATAAACCAGACATCGCCTTGATCTCGCGCACCACACCAATGACGATCAGCACCTTCGCGCCAGCCGTAAAGAATAGGTTCATATTGCCGTTGATAATCAGCACGGCCCAAAGAAAAATGATTTTTCGCCCAAATAAGGAATGTTGACCAATGACCGCCGGCTTGTTTAAATACTTTTTGTAAGACCGCCAATTCTGAGGCCGCCATGCACATATAAATAGCGCCCTTGGTGTTCATGATAATGTTAGAGCAAACGTCATAGAGAAAACTTTCAAAGCCTTCGCCAAGATTGTCATTCAAGATTTTGTGTTTGTTCTCACGAGATTTATTGCGGAGCGTATCTTTAATGCTAGCACCATAATTGACGTTATAAGGAGGATCACACACCGTGATATCGGCTTGCTCACCATCCAAAACAATGTTGTAGGAGTCAAGTATTGTGCTGTCGCCGCAATAAAGTCTGTGCTCCCCTAAAATCCATAAATCACCAGGCTTACTGATGACTGGGGTATTATCAGCGGGATCAACTGCATCAGCTTCAGCAGGTTCTTCTAGATCAATATCGGTTGCATCCAAGAGCTTTTGTATTTCATCAAAATCAAACCCGGTTAATTCCAGATCAAAATTAAGTGCCTGCAAATCTTCCAGTTCAAGTTTGAGTAAATCGTCATCCCAATCTGCCCAATTCGCCGATTGATTGGCAAGTAATCTAAAGGCCTTGATTTGAGCATCACTTAAATCATCGGCTAAAATGACAGGGATTAATTGTAAACCCAATTTTTTAGCAGCTTTAAGGCGTAAATGGCCATCAACAACGCTGCCATCACTTTTAGCAATGACGGGAATGCGAAAACCAAATTCTTTGATGGAGGAACACATTTTATCAACCACCGCATCATTTTTGCGGGGATTGCGGGCGTATGCGATAAGATTGTCTATGGGGATGTGTTGGATTTGAAGTTCAGTCATAAGCGCACCCGTTCCTTAATATTTGTGTCAAGTGTCAAGGTTTGGGCCAATTCTAACGCTAGTAAAATCCCGGGGCTTTGCCACCCGCATGGCATAGGTATGGGGAAGGACCCGTGCATACCAATGCCAGGACGATGAGAATATTCAGTTGTATTTTTAAGACTTACAGCGTTATTTAATCCATGACCTTGTTACCCTTTCTCATTTGAATTTCTTTCATATCAACTCTATTCAGCTTTGGGCGCTCATTCGTCCGGATATCTGCAATCTTTTTTGCAAAATATTTTTTGTCTGATGAATGCTCCAATTGTCTATGGTAGTTATATTCAGCAACGCCACATGATCTGTCCACAAAAGCGAAAATATTTTTTTTCATCGTCTCAAACCCTTGGTATCGCTGATAGGTGTTATATTCAATGTTCTGCATAGATGTGTCCGACTAAAGAAAAAATATTTCATTTGAGCTCACTCAAACACGCCGCATATCCCGCGACATCTACCAAGCTATCGTAATGGCCGGGATTCTTTTGCAATCGTGCAATCTTTAAATCCAGCATCATCAAGCCGACTTGAGTAGGCGTAATGGTTGTGCCCAAGAGCAGCGACCAGCGTTTGGCAATATGCTCAAAGTTTTCTTTGGGTGAGCCATACATTTTTTGCCGCTCTTCAATCGTTAAAATCGATTGCTCCAGTAAACGTTTGCCATTCATTGTTTTGCCCCCATGTTGTCTTGCGCCCATAGCAGTAATGCCAGGCTATCGGCTTCATTATCATCCACCGGATTAAATCCTTTGGCCTTGATGGCGGTGATGATTTCTTCTTTGCTCGCATTGCCTTTGCCGCTTATGTGACGTTTGATGGTGCCCACACTGACTCCTTGATAGGGAATTGTCTGGTCCT
>VGUW01000086.1 GCA_016874185.1 Gammaproteobacteria bacterium | reverse complement strand
CAACGCCTGGCACATCTGGATCGACGTGATATCAAAGTTTAGATTGATGGAAAAAAAATTCAGCCACAAATACACGGACTTCATCTATGTGTTGAGCAACTCCAGTGAATATTTTGATCGTGTGGCCAGAGAACTGTTCCCTGAACTGAGATATTACGTGATGCCCAAAAACACCACGTGGAAATTTGCACATCTCTTGGCTCCATCCATGAGCAACCACGAGGATGGTGTGACGGTGCCAGAAATGCCAAAATGGCTGCGCCATAAATTTGGACAAAGATCCAATGCAAACAAAAAAATCTTTATCAGTCGAGATGATGCACCCGCAAGGAAATTGATCAATGCCGAGGAAGTTTTCATGGCCCTGCAGGGCTGGGAGACCGTTACTCTGTCGGGCATGGGTATCAAACAACAGATAGAGTTGTTCTCCGCAGCCAGCCATGTGATATCCACGCATGGTGCTGGATTGACCAATCTCATATGGTGCCACACAGGAACAAAAGTTATAGAAATAAGTCAAACAGAACTACTAGAGAAGAAAGTTTATCCTGTGCTGAGCCACCACTTGGGTCTATCACATCATGTGATCTTGGCGAAGAAAATTCCAATACATGGAGATAAAATTAAAGGGGTCAAAAGGAAAAAAGATTTTAATAATCTATCTATAAAAATATCTGATATTATAAATTTGTTAGGGTAAATGTGATATATCTACCTGTACGTCGGGATAATTTTTAGCAAGTACTTGCCATAACTTGCTAGCTTTTTTATGTTTTTTGCCCCCAGCAGCATGAAGAAAATAAATTGCACTATAATCTAATTTTTCTCCATTATTTTTATGATTCCATTTATCGGACAAATCCTCTTGCAGCGCTCCGCTCTTGACTAAACAATAATTCAAAAACATACCATCATCTATTTTATTGTCAGTAATATTCACATATTCTTTGATATACGGCAGCATTTGCTCTGTGCATTTTTTATTCAATATGAACATGCCAGGTTGGATGCCTTTTTTTGCGATTATATCACCAGGAAAATCCTTTAATAAAGGATTGACTTCAGCAGTTCTTTTTGCATCTTGTGGATTTTTGTTTCTCCATTTATTATATTTTGCTGCCTTAAATGATTGTATATCATGGCATAAATCAAAAATGTTTGGTGAATGAGATAGGGCAAAAATATCACTGTCAACGTACATAATTTGATCATATCTATCCCACCATGATCGATCTAACCAAAGATCAAATCTTTCCCATGTTGGGTGTTTGAATCCTAATTTAGGTTTGGTTATTTTTGTGTAATCAATTGAATATTTTTTACAATAAGTTTGAAAACTGTAGCTGGAATATTGCTCGGCGGGGCTGGCATAAAGATTGTTGAAAGTTGGTTGCGAGTAGAGACTGGTATCTATATAATACTGAATGATGAGATTGCGCATGCGATCTTTATATTTAAGCCGTAAAAAATAAAATAATTAATAACGATGATATATCTTAGTAAGACCGATAGACCTGCCACAGAAAAATACATAATCTGGGCTCAGCAAGGTTTACCAGGCTCAAAAATTTTACCATACGACCAAGTGATACAACAGAGAGATGCTGACAAAGTTGTATTAATGGGGATATTGAGGGGCACCAACATGGTGTACCACTGGGCACAGAAGAACAAGATTAATTTCTATTTCATGGATCGTCCCTATTGGGGGGAGAGTCGAGGCAGTCCTTACCTAATTAGGATAACCAAGAATGGCCATGTGAAAAACTTCATTGAGTACAGGCCCGATGACCGTTTTAAAAAATATTTTCCATTCAAGATCGAACCATGGAAGAAGTCTGGCAGTAAAATTGTGGTATGTCCTCCCACGCACAGCATAACAGTGATGTTCGAGCAGGAAGACTGGCTGTCCAAAACTTTAGAAACACTAAGAGCAAACACAGATCGAGAGATAGTTGTGAGGAACAAGGGCTACAATCCAGACAGCAAGATAGACGAGTTCGGTCGACTGATGCCAGGACCCAATGACAACGAAGACACTGCCACACCCATTGATTGGAATGACACACACGCCATAGTAGCCTTCAACAGCAACATAACCATAGAAGCCACAGCCAGAGGCATACCTGTGTTCACGGACACAATTAACTCATGCGCTCCCATAGCAGAAACAGATTTCGCAAAAATAGAAACCCCCCGATATGCGGACAGAGAACCCTGTTATCATTCTC
Organism: Gammaproteobacteria bacterium; assembly: GCA_016874185.1. Lineage (GTDB taxonomy): Bacteria > Pseudomonadota > Gammaproteobacteria > Comchoanobacterales > Comchoanobacteraceae > UBA1515. The sequence continues at coordinate 1,172 of VGUW01000086.1, read as the reverse complement.
TAGCATATGGACAATTTACAAAGGAAGAGATGTGTAATGGGTGGGCATGGAGGATATTAGATGAAAGTTGAAATATTTAGAAGAACAGTTAAAGATAGACGTCGAGGAGCCAGCTGGGAATTATTACAACACATGGCTGAGGGAATAAAAACTTCCGGAGACGAGCCTGTGATTGTTAACGAAAATCTCACAGGAGATTGGCGCAAAGATGAGATGGAACCCACTGCCCCAATAGGTTGTATGTTTGGTTATGGTGGAGACAAGCAGATGCATCACACCAAAGGTAGAAGGAGAGATCTTGTGGAACGTGCTAAGAAAAAAGGTATCTATATTATCACATTCGATGGGGGTCTACTGAGCAGTTTTGGAAACACAGTTGATCATCCACAGCATCATTGGCGAGTAGCTCTTTATTCTCCCATGAACAATGGCAACTTCCTGTCGGATAACTCTCCTCCAGATCGTTGGGAAATGATGAAAGGTTTATGGAATATTAAAAATGATCCATGGAAGAAATCCAATCCCGAGGATCCAATACTGTTTGTTCTACAGCCTAAAGATAACTGGAGTATGAACGAGTTAGATCCCGTTGATTGGTTCAATAGAGTTTATAAAACACTGAGACCATTGACTGCTAGGAAATTTTTAGTGAGGCCACATCCTAATCATGTAGCTGCTATGGAAGAAAGAAAAAACGAATTCCCCAAAGATGTTGAACTAATAATAGGAGAAAAATTTTTCTCCGGAGACAATAAAAAGTTTTATAGATTTAATTTCCAAGAAGCGATCACAAATTGCCATGCTGTGGTCACCCACAATTCCACTGCCAGCACAGACAGTTGTGTGAGGGGCATACCTACTTTCTGTACTTCGGATCTAGCAATATGTTGGCCCGTGGCCAATCGAGATCTAACCAAGATAGAATCTCCAGAATTGCCCGATAGGACACAATGGTTGAATGATTTGGGATATAAGATGTGGACCACAGAAGAGATCAAAAATGGCACGGTGTTTCGTAGATTTAAACAGAAATTAGGATTATAATATGTGTGGCATATACGGCATAACCAAACGAGATAGAGACTTTGTAGAGAAATATATAAAGATTTGCGAACATCGAGGACCAGATGGGAACGATATTTGGAATGATGATTCGGTCACTCTGGGACACA
>VGUW01000085.1 GCA_016874185.1 Gammaproteobacteria bacterium | reverse complement strand
ATTGTAACTTCGCCATCAAAGTAATCTTCCAAAGATTGAGTGACGGCTTTTAGTAACTCTGGCTCTATGATCATGTTACACTCCCTAAAAACCAGTCGAGTGCCGAGAAAATTTTCTTCTTAAGCGATTCAGTAACTTCACCATCGATATAACTTGCGTGAAGAGCGCCCCTTGGCTTGATGACGGTTAAATCAAGATTGGCGCGCATCGCATTATTTTCCTGGAATGGCTCTGCGATTACACCTGCATCCGTTGTGGTATCATCTGCTTCAAACATGAGTACTGACAGAGGAGATATAGGCTTTAGCCTTGCTCTTCTTGCATCAAATAAAATCATACAGTGGACTAAATCTGAATGTTGATTCGCAAAATATTTGGCAATATCACCGCCATTTGAATGACCGCTAAGTATTAAATTATCTAAGTGAAGAGGTAAATTTTGTTTCTCTAATTGTGCTAATGCAAACAAAATATTGGCTTCTCCCCGGATGTATAAGTGACGGCGAGCTTCATCTTGAATAGCATTTGGATCAACTTTTTCAAGACCATCAACATCGCCAAAAACATCATGCTGTATGCTCACAAAAGCATATCCTTTTGCGGTAAAATATTCTGCCAAATAGGTGTACTTTTTGTAAACAAGCTCTTCTTTTTGAATATCTTCTTGTCCTTGATAGCCTGGGCCAAAAACTATTGTTGGAAGGTTATTGCCTTCTTTTTCAGGAAGATAAACGCTAACAGGAACTTGCCTTTGGCGCGATTCATCGTAAAAATCAAAATAAAGTGTTTTCATAACTTACCATTAATTTTATTATCTAGCCACCTCATCAACTCCTCATCAAAATTATCAGGCTCTTCGAGTTGAGGGGTATGGGCACTTTTTTCAAAAATACGTACTGTGAGATCTGATGCATGCTCGCGATATTTTTCCCATAAATGCGGAGGATTAAAGTAATCATACCTTCCAAGCGCAAGAAAAATTGGACACTTAATCGCTTTTAGAGCGTTAGCAACATTGTAATCAGCAAACATAGAGCCCCATATGATTCCGGCTCCGACAGAATTCACCTCTACGCCTTCCCAAAGTTTAGATGCATCAAAATTTGCGTCATACCAAATTCTTGGGCCAAACGATAGCAGACGCGCTACAAAAGATTGGTCACCACTTTCAATAAATTTTTGCATACTTGCTGCAAATGCAGCTTTCCTCTCTGGGCAAACTGATTCCTCAAAATATCGATCTGCTTCTTTGTAAATCTCTGACCCTGCTGTAGGACTGGAGGCGATTAATACGAGATGGCTTACCTTGTCTGGAAACTGGCGCGCATATTCAAACGCCATAAAAGCATGAATCGAGTGCCCGATGAGGATTACTTTATCTGCGCCCAAAGATACCCTTAAGCTTTCAATATCCTGAACTAGCTTATCGATTGTAAAGTCAGTTTCCGTGTGATTCTCAGACGCAGGAACAAAACCCCGTGTATCAGCGTAAACAAGTTGCAATTTTAATTTTAGGTTTTCAGAAAAAGTGCGTGGATAATATTTATGGCTACCAATAACAATAGCAACTGACCCACTTCCATCAACAGAAGCTTTTAAGCAAAAATTATCCCTGTTTAATTCAATTATTTTCTGAGGTGACACTTTCATTACCTATATTTTAATCCCATCTTTGGTTACAAAGCGCTTAACTACTATATTATACGCACAAAGTGTTTTATAGTCAAAAGAAATCATACCACCTCGCAGCCAAATAATTCGCCCTGTTCATGCCAGAGGCTTGGAATGTTTTGCATGAGGTCGGCGAGCTTCATATGACGAGGTTGATGCCCTAAAAGAATAGCTTCTTTGAGTTTTGGAGCAAGGAAATTGAGCCTGAGAATCAGCTGTACATATTTGGCTGTGACTTTATTAGCGTCGCATAAATCTTGCATAGTTTGATATTTACCTGATTTCAGCTGACGCTGCCATAGATGGGCACGGACCAAGGCTTTAACTAATGTGGTGTCTATGGATGCATTCTGAGGTGCTAATTGAGCTTTGCCTTCCGGCACTAACACCATCTTTCTACCGCCACGTTTTTTAAGGCGCATAGGCATGAATACCGATAATTCCTCTTTGCTCATAGACATGACTCCATGCCGGCGTGCAGCAGTAAGCTCTGCAACCCATCTACATGGATGCGCACGTCAATGCCATCCTCTCGTACCAAAACCGCTTTGATCAGCAAACAAATGATGCGATATTGCTCAATCGGGAAAAGCGAATCCCAAATGACGTCAATCTGCTGTAACATCGCAAAGGCTTGATCCGTGGAAATTTTCCCCTCCAGAGATTTGAGGGTTTTAGCAGTAATTTCAGGGCATTTGAGGAGTTCGCGTACTTGCTGTACCACAAACCGCTCAACTTCATTAGAGGCAATGGTTTTGTGGTGGGAGGTGCAGCTTTTGCCGCGCAAATGGTTGCTGCAGGCATAATAGCGGTAGCGTTTATCCTTCTTTTTGGTATAAGTCGGTGTCATCGAAACATCACAAACTTGGCAGCGAATGAGGTTTTTTAACAGCGCCTGATCTTTAGCAGAAGACTCTCTTCCTCTGACATGCGGGCATTTTTCAAAGACGCGCTGCACTTCATCAAAAAATTCAGGCTCTAAAATACCTTCATGCTCACCCTCATAAACAGCATCTTTGTGGGCAACAAACCCTTTATAAACCGGGTTAATCAAAGTCCTGCGAAGGTTGGCTTTTGTAAATAGCTGCGCACCATATTCTTTACCGGTTTTGCTAATGATACGTTTGGTACGATGGCCTTGCTGATTCAACTCCCGTGCCAAATTAGTGGTTGAGCGCAAGATCAGGAAACGGCTAAAGATATGACGAATCAGTTTTGCTTCTTCTTGGTTGATAACAAGCTTACGATCGCAAATGTCATAGCCAAGTGGAGGATTGCCGCCCATCCACATACCTTTTTTCTTGGAGGCAGCAAATTTATCGCGAATACGTTCACCGGTTAATTCTCTTTCATACTGAGCAAAAGAAAGCAGCACATTGAGCATTAATCTACCCATGGAGCTTGACGTATTGAAGGATTGAGTCACTGCCACAAATGTCACTTGATGCTTATCAAACAGTTCTACAATTTTTGAAAAATCAATCAGCGAACGTGATAAACGATCAATTTTATAAACCACCACACAATCAACCAGACCATTCTCAATATCTTGAAACAGCTCTTGCAGGGCTGGACGATTTAGCGTGCCACCGGAATAACCTCCATCATCATAGGACTTAGCTAAAGCGACCCATCCTTCATGTTGTTGGCTGGCGATATAGCTTTCAGCAGCAAGTCTTTGTGCATCTAGGCTGTTGAAAGCCTGCTCTAATCCTTCCTCATGGGATTTACGTGTATAAATGGCGCAGCGTATCTTTTTATTCATCAGGCCTCCTTATT
>VGUW01000084.1 GCA_016874185.1 Gammaproteobacteria bacterium | reverse complement strand
CTGAAAATCTGAATACGACTTGGGGCTTGTTTGCCAATGACATGAACGCCACCCACAAAAATACCTTCGCTATCAATGGTAATGCTGTATGTTGCAGGAAGTTCTAGTGGTTTTGCTGTGTGGAGTGGCACAAAAGGTAGTAGCTGCCTTGAAACATTGGGAATCTCTTTTGGCACGCCATGATCCATCGCCATATGCAAGCCTTGCTGTAAAGACAGCCTTTCACTCATCAAATCCGATAACTTGATGGTCGTTACATCAAGCGGCAAATGAGGTAAGGTTTTGCGTAATGTGATGATCAGAGTCGGTTGCGCTTTGAGTTTATCTACAGCTAAATACGAGGGGTTATCTATAAAATCAGGCAAGACCATGGTTACAAAGCCAGAGTCCAGCAAAACATGATAAACGCCGGCGCTCTGATTTTTAAAAGTAAATTCTTTGAGCTCAGCTTCAAGCCATTGCAATATAGCCTGCTTTTGTAAGGATAAAGAAACAACATGAAAACGTTGTTTTTGGTGAGTGATGGGCAAAATATAACGTCCGCATTCCTCGCACATGAGATCATCGCAGGATTCATCAAAATCATCAGCAATAGCAATTTTGTTCTCACAATCGGGATTAATCAGTTGCTCAAAATCCAAGGCATCCAAAGGATTGGCGCACTTGATAAAATAATGCTCTTTGAGCTGGATAAAGCCAAGCTCCCCCAGATGATATGCCGCTTCTAAATACACTTGATTTGGATTGATCCATGAATTGCTAGACTCAAGCAAAGCGTGCAACGCATCTTCATGCGCAGCATTTTGCTTTAGACAAGATCGTAAGGCCATAGCAATCCTTCATCCATGTTTTAAAAGCTGCGCGTCCCTTTTTGTCCAACACATATTCTGAATAACAAATCATCACATGGCCCGGATCAGCCGCATCGGTCCTTAAAAAGAGAGTGACCTTTTTACCCTGAAACACAAGCCTTACCGAATCAATCATGGCAATATCTTCCAGCACATCGCCAACGGCCTGGTGCAGCGCTTCAAGCTCTTCAGAAATAGGGTCAGTCGGATGTGTTGTTAAAATGAGATGAGTGTTGTTTTTAAGATGAGCTGATCTGAATTTGAGTTCAAAGAGTCTAATTTCCTTATCGCTTTCACTTGCGCACGACCGAAGGAAAGTCTTCACTTGAGCAGCAAAGTTGTAATCCTGCATGTTGATGAAGGAGCAGTCTTTATCGAAGTAAGAACTTACCAAACGGTCAGCAATCTTCAATCCTTGGTTGGAACATTTGGCACAAAGATTTACTTGATTAGCATTTGCAGCAAAATCCAGGATAATCCAATCCGGCTTATGGCCATGGACAATGCGGTTAGAGCTTAACAGCAAGTCTTCATCACTGGCTCTGCGAATAAAGAGATACAGCCGATCTTCATGATAAAACAAACCCTGTAAGTGGGTCTCAAAGCTGTCATTTTGCTCTTCATCATGAGATTTGAGAGTAGCTCGCACCACATCTTCAGTCAGAAATTCTTTGAAAGATACAGCAGGCTGACGCGGAGGATTTTTCAGCACAAAGGAGCCAAACCCTTTCTTTTGCACCTTATCAAAATGGTACACATGTTTGAGTAACTCAGGATCAGCTTTAAAAAGGGCAAACAGCAAGCCTTTCTTGTCATATTTATCGTCTTTAACCAATAGCTTGGCCATGGTTTCAGCGGAAAGGATGGGCTTTGCAATCTCAGTGATGGCAGCTTCAAGTTTAGCGTGGTTAAAATGATGCACCAGAAAATAATTGATCAATTCTTCAGGAAAGTCGGTTAAGGTTTTACGCATTTGCTGCACAGAAAGTTCATGAGGAGGTTTTTTCATGGACAGGTCAAACAACAGGCCAAGCTGGCGTCCTGATAAGGAATCAAGCCAGTTCTTGCGGATCTTAGCATCTTGGTAATCCTGGATCAGCCTATCAAGGGGCATTTCCAGATGACTTTCCCAAAATTCACGATTCGGATGGATTTTTTCCATCAACACTTCATTGTTTAACACCATTTGCAGCATTCGTTTTAACCTCCACTGTTTTTCTGATTGCAATTACTTTCCCAAGAATCCTTAAATCTTGGCCCTTTTTGACATGGATGACTTCATGCTCCGGGTTTTCAGGCCGAAGTTCCACGCCGGTTAAAGTTTGATAAAAGGTTTTGCAGGTCGCCTCATCATCAATCAGAGCTACCACAACATCGCCGTTCATCGCAGTCGGCTGAGACCGGACCACAACATAATCTTTGTCATGAATACCGATACCAATCATGCTATCCCCGCAAATTTGAAGGGCAAAGCACTCACCGCGTGCAAGAGTTGCATCCACGCAAAACTCACCCAAATCATCCTGAATCGCTAAAATCGGATGTCCTGCCGCCACACGTCCTGTCACTTGGATAGGTATAATATGGGGAATTTGATCTGACTTTAGGGGTTGATCCAAGATCTCAATGGCCCGAGCTTTGCCGTGCCCTCGACGCAAATAACCTTTAGCCTCCAGCTGTTGAATAATCTCCAGCGCTGAAACGGCAGAAACTCCACGCTCAGCTGCAACTTCTCGCACGCTCGGAGCAACGCCATGTTGCTCTTTAAGACGGCAAATTATAGAAAACGTGTCCTCTTGAGCCTTAGTCAGTCCTACGGACTTAACGGGCCCTGGTTTGTTTTTCTTGGGCGTATCCATCGCTTGTTGATTGAACCTCATATCCTAAAATTTAACTTAAATTTATCATACCTAACAGGTGTTAGGTTAGTCAAGAGCTATTTGTAACATATGAAGTTCTTGTGAACGAAATCTCTCCGGAAGCTGTACATAAACCACATGCTAATCAGATGAGGTTCTTTATGTCATTAACCCAAGCCCAAAACTATGATCGCCTAAAAGAAGTTGCACATATTATCGCTACAGCAATTATGCGTATGCAATCTACTCAAAACCTAGGCAAATCAAGGCTTTCAGAGAAACTTTCTCTTGACTTCTCTTCAAAAGGAAGCGCTTCTAGAGCAGGTTTGTTAGAGAAAACTAATTATGGTCAAGATCATGAAAGAATCTGTTATTAAGCAAGTTCTGGCTTTACAAAGTAAAAGTACCGCAGAACTTAAAGAATTGTGGCGAAGTATCTTTAATACGGATGCGCCGCCCCATTCCAAAACCTATCTCATCCCAAGGCTGGCCTATCGCCTGCAAGAACTTGCTTATGGCCCTATGGCTGAAAAGTCAGCAAAGCAGCTGGATAATTTAGCCGATCAAATGGAGAAAGGTAAAAAATTCACCAATCACTATATGGCCGCTAAGCCTTTAGCCGGCACCAAGCTCATCCGTGAGTTTCAAGGTGACTTGCATGAGGTGCTGGTTTCAGAAAATGGCTTCATCTACCAAGGGCAAAGCTATAAATCTTTGTCTGCTATTGCCCGTAAAATAACAGGAACCAGATGGAATGGACCAGCTTTCTT
>VGUW01000083.1 GCA_016874185.1 Gammaproteobacteria bacterium | reverse complement strand
ATTCTTTGACATGTTATGACCATTTGAGTACCTTTTGAAGATGTTGAATATTTTTTGTCATGAGCGCTTTAAAAAAGTGATCGCGCACAGCATCGGGATCAAGCTCGGCAAGATCACAGACAAAGCAAAAAGACTGAGGGGACTTTTGAAAAAACCAGCGCAGTGCCTGATGTCTATAAAGATTGGAATCGGTGCATCCAAAAGCATCGCGCGCGGCTCTATCAATCACAGCCCGCCACAGCAGTATTTCTCCTGTAACGTTCATGGCTGCTCTCCTTGCATCACCATAAAGTCTGATTTTAAGTAAAGGCTATCTGGCCCTTGTAAAACTAACTTCAGGCATTGCTGCGACGGTAGTGGATGCACGGTAAATCCGGTGCGAAGGACATGGCGTTTTTGCACTCTTGGCCCTGGGATTTTGCGCCCCACCCGAAGTGGGATATCTTTAAAATCACCATAGATGCAAAAGCGATAATAGATTTGCCCTTCAACGGTTCTCTCTTTAGGCAGCGCCATCAAACCTAAGCTTTGAGCCACAAACGCAATATCTTGCGCTAGCTGCTTGCTTGAAGTCGTGTATTCAAAGGTTTTGTGGAGCATGTGACCATCTGTATCAAGCAACCCTGCCAAAATCTCTTGTCGTACTTTTTTAGAAGCGCGCTTATAAATGTCTGGGATAAACTTTTCCGGTGAGCTTTTGTTATACAAACCAAGGTTACGCAAAGCCTCAGTCAGTGGATTAGTTTTCCCGCTGATACTGCTAAAATAATAACCATTGGCTTGATTGCCGGGGATTTGATCGATTCTTACTGAAAGGCCCATTTGATCGGCCATCACAAAGCAATAATCCACAATTTCAGGATCGGGTGTGGTGATACTCGGTGAGGTGTTTCTAAAACAGCCATCACCAAGTAAAATGCCTAAAAAATACGGATTAAGTGGTAGAGATGGCCCATCACTAAAATTTACAGGCATGCGGTATAGCAAATGTACGCCCTTAAAATGCGGTGATTGCTTGAGGTATTCCCACATCGGAATGGATTTGAGATCATAGAGTTCAAGGCTTGTGGAGCGCACCAACGACAAAGATTGGCTGGCACCTAAAATAAATGAGGCTCCCTTAATCGGTCTGATTTCAAAGGCATCTTCTAAAGATGTTCTTATATCAATCACCGTTCGTGGTAAGCTATCTGCACCCATAATCTCATCGCCTATTTCAAGTTCTGTAATAAGCTTTATCGCACCACTTGCCATCAAAACATCGATGGGCTGAGGAGATGCTTTTGGAGGATGATGTCGTGTCATGATTTACCTCCTACCTATTAATCCAACTTGGTTGGGCTGAAGTAGCTGGTGTTTCTGTTTCTACAACATCTAAAACTTTAGGCTTGCCGCCACTAACACCCATGACCGAAGCATAAGAGCTGTAGTTAGGGGTAATGATGGAAAGCACCGTATTCTTGGGTTGATAATTGCCGCTTTTATCCTCCTCAACACCGATTTTGATGCCAAACTCTATGCCCATCAGCTCAAGAAGATCGTTTATGGTTCGACCTTCAATGGCATTTTGGGAGCGATCATTAGGATGGATGTTTCTGGCAGATTCCAAGATGGACCTAATCATCGTTCTGCCGTTCATGCCCCAAGTATCTTCACCCTTAGCGTTGCGCTTAGCGCCTTCAATGCCGATTAAATGATAAACTTTGCGTTTGGCATAAGGCCCCTCAAGAATGGTCAGCTCAGTATTGAGGTAGACAGAACCTGTGCGATCACTTTTGGTTAGCCACTGGCCCGGACCAAAACCACCAGGGCGTAAAGTCATAGTGACTTTAGCGAGGGTTCCGGCTGGAATAAGCGCCAAATCATTTTGCGGTAAAGCATTATTGAAATCTGTTGAAAATTCGTATGTCATAGTGTTGGTGCTCCTTTAATATTGAGGGTTGCGCTAGACTCTCCGGTAAAGTCAGGGGTCGAAATCTGGTTCTTTGCTGGAGAGGTTTTAATTTTTTTGAGTAATTTGCCAAGGTGGGCTTCTTCCACCATCTCAAGCCTGCCGCTGCGATCTTTAGCCGGATATCCCCAAGGATTGAGGGTCTGACAGACAAAGGCTCTTTTATCCGGTGCATCTTCCGTCTTCATGGCCACCATACTGATGACTTCATCAAGCACGCCCGGTATTTCATTCGCTGTTTTGCTGCCCTCACATTGAGGTACCCAAAGGGGGCGATTAAAGTCATCCAAGCGCTGCTCTAAAATGCCAACCAAAATCACATCTTTTTGCGGGATGTGCTGGAATTGGTTAAGCCAAGCCATCATTTCAGATGCCAAGAGTCCATAGGCAGCTCTGGTGTCTGATCGGCCTGTTTTATCGGAAAAGCTCTCCGGCTGCGATTTAGCCCATGTCAGACAAAGACGTGAGGCAACCGTGATGCTATCGATGAAAATGCATTTATACTTTTCCATCGCAGTTGGATCGCCATAATGAGCGCAAACATACTCATAATGCTTTTGGCTATAGGGTTGATCGGGCCTGAGTGCTGGATTAGGACCACCAATAAGGCAGGCAATATCGCGAGCTTCATTCCAGGTGCGGATACTAATGGCGTCACCCTGCCAGTCTTGAACCGCAAGTAAGCCGGCTTCTAAATCAATGCATAGGGTTGGTTCATCAAGCGTTGTAAGTAGACGGGTTTTGCCGATCCCAAAGCCGCCAAAGATCACCATTTTGACACCGGTTTTTTGTTTTAAGCGCTGATCGGCGCTGATAATTTTCATGCTCATTATTCGTTACCTCCATCGATAATTTGAAATTTGGGTTTGCCTAAATGGACACTGCGTGCCTCATCAAAGAATTTGCGAAGGTCATCGGACCAGCTCAGGTATTTACGCTCATCAATGGCATAGGTGGCTTTGACGTAATGCTTGCGTTCACCGGCTGGGATTTTGTCGATAATGGTTTCGAGTTTTTCTTGATCCCAAACCACTTTTTTAGGCATTTCAGCAACGATGGTGTAAGCGCCATCATCAAAGCGAATGGTGCCGGTATCTCTGCCGTCTAGCTTTAATTTGTCCTGCGCAGTTTGGTTGAATTTGAGATTAAGGCCATCTTCTAAAAGGGTTTTGCGCTTTTTAAGGCATTCGGCCATCTCGTTCAGCCTTTCCATCAGCGAGCGTAAATCTTCTGAAGAAAGCTGACTAATTTCGGTAGGTTTGGCTTCGTCTAGAAACGATAGTGGTATTAAATTTTGCATACAGTTCTCCTTGGTATGGTTGTTATATTCCGCATTGGGGAAAAAATTGTTCGCACCTTCTGATGTAAACAGACGTGGGAAAAAACATGGGACGCATGAGCTCTAAATCCCTGTAAATGGCAGCTCTTGAGCGTCCACTCATGTGCGATACTTCGGTGATGGTGAAGATTTTTAGCTGCTCACAAAGCGCTTGAAAGCTTTCCGGCAATTGATGAATAGCTCGGCTCACATCAATGCGAATGCTGATCTCATCTTCAAAACAACGATCATCCGCCAAATAATCCATAAGGGTTTGGCCGTTCTCATCTTCTTTGTCCAAAGACAGCGTT
>VGUW01000082.1 GCA_016874185.1 Gammaproteobacteria bacterium | reverse complement strand
ATGACGCTGAAGAAATAGATCAAGAAATTGCCGCAGATAATGAAAGAGCTGATGAAGCCGGGTTTGTTTTAGATTCCGACCCAAGGCATACAACACCGCCTAAAAAACGAGGTTTTTGATGAATGACATTTACTTAAAATTTGCTATGAAACCGATGATGATTGAGCGTCGCAGCTTTGAGTGGCTGGCAGCCCACATGGCATCGAAAAAGGCTTTGAAGTTTACAAAACCGTCCTTAGCACATGGTGGCAGCAATAACATCGCCATTATTCCAATTCATGGCATTTTAACCAAACGCTCAGGCTTATTTGACGGCATGTTGGGTATGACTTCTTATGATGAGATTCAAAAACAGATCAGCGCTGCTTTGTCGGATGATGCCGTACAAACGATTTTGCTCGACATTGATAGTCCCGGCGGTGAAACCAGTGGCCTATTTGATTTAGCCGATTTTATTTATCAGGCACGCAGCCAAAAAACCATTTGGGCCGTATGTAATGATGAGGCCTATTCTGCCGCTTACGGCATTGCATCCAGTGCTGAAAAAGTCTTTATCAACCGCACATCAGGTGTCGGCAGCATTGGAGTGATTGCTACGCACATGGACCAAAGTGCCTTTGATGAAAAACAAGGCGTCAAATACACCACTGTTTTTGCCGGTAACCGTAAAAATGATTTAAATCCTCATGAGCCGTTAACTTCTGAATCCATGCAAACCCTGCAAAGTGAAGTCAGCAGATTATATGAGATGTTTGTAGAGTTGGTAGCCCGTAATCGGTCTCTTACAACAGAAGCCGTAAAGGCTACAGAGGCTGGCCTTTATTTTGGCCTTGATGCCATCCAAACAGGGCTTGCGGACGAAATTCTTACCTTTCCTGAATGTATTCAAAAAGCAGCCTCTCAATCTTTTATAAGGACCATAGCTATGACTGAAACATTACCAACCATTAATCCAGAAGAATTACTCACCCAAGGCAAAATCCAAGGGCGAAGCGAATATCACACGGAAGCTTTAGAGCTTTTTCGTTTATGCAAACTCTCGAAGATGCCTGAAAAACTAGGCGATTTTCTTGAGCAAAATATCCCGGTTAACGAAGCACGCGAGCAGCTTATGCAATTGCTGGCTGATCGTACCGGCACTGAAATCTTGAGCACTGTGAGTCTTGAACCGACATCCCAAGAAAACCCGGTGATTCAAGCTGCTAAAGCTCGTAGTCACATGAAATTAACCGCATAAATGGAGGAAACCCTTATGACCGTTGCCATAGAACAAAACAATTTAGGAGATCTTCTCAAGTTTGAAGCTCCTAATCTTTATTCCCGTGAAGAGATAACCGTAGCTCAGGGGCAAAAACTAGCCCTTGGTGCCATTATCGGCCAAGACATTGAAACCGATTTGATTAAAGCCTTAAATCCTGCTGCCACAGACGGCACACAAAATGCCCTTGGGGCTTTGATTGCTGAGGTAGATGCAACAAGTAGTAACACCAAAGCCGTGATTGTGACACGCGATGCGATTCTTGCCGATCACGCTGTTATCTGGCCATCTGCCATCACGCTTGAACAAAAAACCGCTGCTATAAAGCAACTTGAGGCACGCGGCGTCATTATTCGTAAAGGGGTATAATTTATGCAAAATCCATTCTCACATCCGGCATTTAACATGGCAGCTCTAACGGCTTCCATTAATTTATTGCCAAACACCTATGGCCGCACTGAATCACTAGGTTTATTTCCTTCTAAATCGGTACGTTTCAGGCATATCGCTATTGAAGAGCGCAACGGCGTTTTAAGCTTGCTTCCAACAGCAAGTCCAGGTGCGCCCGGCACTGTTGGTAAGCGCGATAAACGAAAAGTCAGAACCTTTACCATTCCGCATATCCCTCATGATGATGTGGTCTTGCCGGAAGAAGTACAAGGCATTCGGGCTTTTGGTACTGAAAATGAACTGCAAGCTATCGCGAGTGTTATTACCGATCACCTGCAATCCATGCGTAACAAACATGCCATTACCTTAGAACACCTTCGAATGGGTGCTTTAAAAGGCATTATTTTGGATGCTGATGGAACTGAACTCGTCAATCTCTATAACGAATTTGAAATCACGCCAAAAGTCGTAAGCTTTGCTTTAGGGACTGCTGGCACTGATGTGAAACGCAAATGCATTGAAGTTTTGCGCCACATTGAAGATAACCTGCGCGGTGAATTCATGACCGGCGTTCATGCACTGGTTAGCCCTGAATTTTTTGATGCTTTAACCTCACATGCCAAAGTCAAAGAAGCCTATGACAGGTGGCAAGAAGGTGCAGCACTACGCAATGATATGCGCTCAGGATTTACTTTTGGTGGCATCACGTTTGAAGAATATCGCGGCCAAGCAACCGATCCTGATGGCAACGTCAGACGCTTTATTGCCCAAGATACAGCACATTGTTTTCCGCTAGGTACTGCTGAGACTTTCTCCACCTATTTTGCACCGGCTGATTTTAACGAAACCGTCAACACCTTGGGGCAACCGCTTTACGCCAAACAAGAGCCAAGACGCTTTGATCGCGGTACGGATTTGCATACTCAATCCAATCCACTACCAATGTGTCATCGTCCGGGAGTTTTGGTGAAGCTGACGGTATAAGCCATGAGTTTAACCAAAATGTTTGAAGATTGTTTTGCGCATTTAGGGAAAGAGGCACTGTACCAGAGCTCTGGTGCCGCCCCTTTTCCTATTCGTGTTTTAATCAAACAACCCGATACTGCTTATGAAATGGGTGATGGGCAAGTGATTGGTCATATGGCGATATTTGAAGTACGCACCCATGAATTGGCCTTTCCTAAAGTGGGTGATCAGCTCATTATTGCTGGCAATCGCTATAAAATCTTTAGTGAACCTCTGCGGGATGCCTCTAATACTATTTGGGAAATAACAGCAATGGTAATGGAAGGCTAATATGTCCGTTTTTACCCTGGATGTTACAACATACGGTGATATCGACCAAATTATAAGCCAAATGCGCGGGACCGAAAGCCAAGTACAACTGGCGGCCATGCGCGCCCTCAATAAAACCGCTCTCTGGCTTAAATCCCAAAGCGTGAAAGAAATCAGCGCACAGAAAAAACTTCAACAAAAAATTATACGTGAACGTCTTAATGTCATTAAGGCAAGCACCAGCTCACTTAAAGCATTGGTGGTCGCCAGTCTTTACGGTATTAAAGCCTCGCTTTTAGGTTCCATGCGCCAAACGACTATAGGTGCCAAAGCGGGAAAATCTCAATTTACCGGTGCCTTTGTTGCCACTATGCCCACGGGCCACCGGGGTGTTTTCAAACGAAAAACCAAAAGCAGATTACCCATTCGTGAAGTCGTGCTACCACTTGAGCCTGTCGCCTCTAATATCATTAAGGGTTTTGTAGATTCAGGTGCTGGGGAAAAATTTATTCAATATTTTCGCCATGAATTGGGCTTTATTTTAAAGAGGAGCCTATGAGTTTTTGGGAAGAATTACATGCTGCCATTACTACCATTTTAAAACGCGAAATTCCGGAAATTCAAACCTGTGAATCTTATCCGGTGATCAAAACAGCGCTATTAGCACCGGCTGTTTTGGTGGAACTGGCAAGCTTTGAGCCCGGTAATGATCCAGGCACCGGTGAAATTGCGCTACGTGCTCGATTTGAAGCAAGAATTATTGTGGATAGTACCATCCCCAATGCCGCCTTTGCTGTACGAGCATTAGTCAGCGAAGTTGCAAGGGTCATTCATCAAAATTCATGGGGGATGAATGTATCACCTGCTGAATTTTTAGGTGCGAGTCCCGATGGTTTTAAACCTGATCTC
>VGUW01000081.1 GCA_016874185.1 Gammaproteobacteria bacterium | reverse complement strand
CAGTGCTTTAAATGTTGGGTGCTTGAGCGCATGAACACGATCACTCCCGCTATAGGACGAAGAGTTTGGGCAATATGTGCCAGAGGGGTAATCACGCTTTGTAAGAATGCCTCTTCAGACAATAGTCCTGCCCAGGAATCAAATAACATAATGGTATCTGCACCAGCTTCAACTTGACGTTGGGCATGTTTAATAACATGTTGAGTGATGGTGTGTAATTGATCTTGGTACTCTTGTGTATGAGCTTGAGCGGCAGCTCTTGCTTGCGCGAATTCATTTTTATTTTGGCCATTGATCATGTAAGCCAGTAAGGTCCAGGGAGCACCGCAGAATCCTATGAGTGATTTATGGTTTGAAAGACGTTTTCGTGTTAATCGAATGGCATCATAGGTTGGCTTTAACTGATTGATGGTTTCATTTTGCCAGTGCCTTGGGTTAAGTTCCCCACTGATTTTTGGGCCATCTCCAGCAGTGAAAATAACGTTCATGCCAAGGGCTTGTGGAATTGTTAAAATGTCTGAGAATATTATAGCGGCATCAAGCTCTGGATAGGCGTCAATAGGGACCATGGTGGCATCACTGGCGGCTTGACTATTGTTACAAAAGTCCATGAAATTATTAAAGTTTGCGCGGATTGCTCGATAATTTGGGTGGAAGCGCCCTGCTTGACGCATGAGCCAAACTGGCGGGCGGTCTGTTGGTTTTCCAGTAAGTTTGAGTTGCAATCTTGATGTCATGGGTGTGGCAGCCATCCTTGATCATTGAGGAGAACAATTAAGATAATCAGTATGGCAAAGACCGCCATTAACAGCAAGCCAATTTTACCAGTTGGCAAGGTGTATAGGCTTTTTTGGTTAAGATGATATCGCGCAATCCATGCAATTCTGGCAGGCAGAATGCCGTAGATGACAGCAATAAAAATGCCGCCATAGTTCAGAATTGAGGTAAATCCAGCCGGTTTTAAAAGTGCAATTATGAATGGGGGAAGAAGTGTTAGGAAAATACTGACAGATCGATGAGTGATATTCAGTGTATCTGAAATGGTGTCTGATACAGAAATAGTGACTCCTAGGAATGAAGTAATGATTGCAAAGAAGGCGAAGCAATCATTCAAAAGGCGCAAAGATGGAATATGGTAGTTGGTTTCAATGACATTACTCAAGGCGCTCAGTTGACCTGATTTAAGTCCAGCAATAGACATCAAACTGTTTTCCCCATTGAAAGGCAGTAGCAGGACAATAAGGAAAATCCAAATGATGTAGAAAGTCAGGGGGATTAGACTGCCTAAAACCATGGCTGTTTTGATGTTTTGCACATGATGTTTAAGGTAGGGAATAATGCTGGGCAGAATGATGTGTGATGTGAATGAAAAGGCTGCAATTGGCGCAGTACGAATTAAAAAGCTGGGCTCTCCAATTAGGTTGTCGCCAATTGATGCATGTGGAGCGATAGAGTAAACCAAGCAAATAAAGCTTGTGATTAAGAGGATCATGAGTAGCCGGTTGAGGAGCTCGATCCATCTGACACCATAGGAGCAGATGAGTCCGATCATTAACGTGAAAGCCATTTGTAGATTGGAAATATCGGTGGTGAAAGGTAAATAAGCGCCAATAAGATCAGTAGCGCCGTTGATGTAGGCGGCGGATGCTAAATAAAGCAGGCATAAAAATCCACCGGTGCTAATAACCTCTCCCCAAAAACCAAGGTATTGTTTGCTCAGGCCTGATAATGACATGGTGTCTTCTTGGTAACACAGAATTTCTAGGAGGAGGAAAAAAGTACTGAGCATATAAAAGAAGCCAAGCAGCATGACAAATGATGCGCCTATAAGCCCACCTACACCAACGCTTAATGGCAATGATAACATCCCTGCCCCAATAGCGGTGCCGGCGATTAGAAGCCCTGTCCCTACAGTTTTCGTGTTCATGTTTTTAAATAACATCCCATTAATCTTCTCTAAGCTCAACGCTATTATGCATATTTTCTGGATTAAGGTCTACAATATATGATCAATTATGGTAAAGTGGAATTGCTTGAAATTGGCAGGGAAGACAAAGTGAAGCGAATAATAGGACTATTGATAGGTATTATTGGAATTGTGTATTTGTTTAGTGGGTCTCAGAAGGTGGTACAGGCAGCTCCAAAGAGTTTGCGTCAAGTGGTTGCTGATCAGGTTCAGTATGGGGATTATACATTACAGCTCAAGTTGATTGCGCAGGCTGAAAATCCACAATTTTCAAATTTACAAAGCCTTTACCCCGGTCAGGTGAGCACTATCCTTGTTAAGGAAGGGCAGGCTATAAAAAAAGGTAAGCCCCTGGTTTGTTTGGATGATACCCAGGCTGTATTGGATGATAAGATGGTTCAAAAAGAGTGTCACGTAGTGGGGCATCAAATGACCAGTGCTGAGCAAGAACTTGCAAGGCTCAAAGCAAGGTTAACTCATCAAACCAGCGTTTTGGAGCAGGCAAAAAATCGTTTTGAAAGAATGAGTCGGCTAAAGGAAAAGGGACATGTCTCAGACCATGAGTTTGAGCAGGAGAAGAGCACTTGGGCTGTCAGGCAGTCAGAGAATGAGGCTCTGATGGGCCAATATGAGCAGGCGATGTCTCGTAAGCAGCAAATATCTGATCAGATAAACATCTGTGAATCCAAGCAGCTGCTTGTGAAAAAAAGATTGGATGATCTGTGTTTGAAGGCTCCTTCAGATGGGGATGTGGTTGAAATATTTGTGAGTAAAGGGCAGATGGTATCAGCATCAACTCCAATGGTTCAGTTCTCAGGGATAGATGATAATAGATTGTATGCGATGGTACTTTCTTCTCAGTTGGCAGTGATTGATCGAGGTGTTAAGAAGGTCAGTCTAATTGATATGCCCGGCAGCATTAGTTATGAGGGCATCGTTGAGAGTCAAAATGGCACATTCCAGCTGAAATTCATAGGCAATGGTAGCTTTTGGCATGGGAAAGCTTATGAAATTTTAATGGATTTGGCGCCTGTTGAGCAGTCAGTGTTGATTGATGATGCGATTTTGTATGATGGAAAATATGTTTTTTCTTTATTGCCAGTTGTAGATGATGTTTATCAGCTAGTGAGGCAGCCAGTTGATTGCTTTGGGTATCATTGGCAAAATAATGAGCGATTTCATGTGTGTGTTTTTAAAAATAAGCAGCCAGAGCGTATTTTAAAAACCAGAATCACAGGTGCACTTGATGGAATGCAGGTAAGGATATCTTAGCGAATGAAAGGTGAGAAAGGGTTAATTGCTTATATGGCACAGCACCCAGTTGCTGCAAATTTGATTATGGTGGCTGTATTGGTCTTTGGGTTACTCACTCTTGGAATGATGAATGTCCAATATTTACCGAATTTTGATATTAAGTTAATTCGAATTAGTGCGGTTTGGCCGGGTGCCAATCCCAAGGATGTAGAAGAAAACTTGCTACAACCGATGGAAAATCAAATTAAAGGCCTTGGGGGTGTTGATTATTTTGAGTCCACGGCCAATTACAATGCGGCTGAAATTTTAGTCGAGGTGAAAACGGATGCAAATCTCATTGATGTAAACACAGATATCAGCGATCGCATGGATGCATTAACAGATCTGCCGGCGGATACTGAAAAGATCAAAGTCACTCGATTGGTTAATTATGAGCCGGTTGCACGTTTGGTGATGAGCACTGAGCAGGATGATGTGCTAAATTATTACGCGCAGAGCGTGAGAGATGCGCTATATGAGAAAGGCATTGATCAGATTTATCTTGTGGGTAATGGTGCAAAGAAACTGCAAATTGAAGTGCCATTGAAGCATCTTTATGAAATGAATCAGGGTTTGCCAGCTCTGGCGCGA
>VGUW01000080.1 GCA_016874185.1 Gammaproteobacteria bacterium | reverse complement strand
CAAAAAGTAAAAATTGCTCAAGTTGAGTCTTTGTCTCAACAGGCACAATCTGCAGTTTCTGTAACTGTTGCTGAATATCGTGGTCTTAGTAGCTCAGATCTGACTTCTCTGCGTCAGCAGGCTCGCGAAAAAGGGGTTTATGTCAAGGTTTTAAAAAACACATTGGCACGTTTGGCAGTGAAAGAAACTGATCATGAGTGTGTGACTGAAGATCTTAAAGGGCCGGTGATCCTCGCTTTTGCAGGTGTGGATGCCCCTAGCTCAGCAGCCAAGTTACTCAATGATTTTGCTAAGAAAAATGAATTGCTTGTCATTAAGTCTGTTTCCCTAAGTGGGAAAAGATTAGATGCCAGTCAAATAGAAGTTGTTGCCAATCTGCCGACTTATGATCAGGCGATTGCAATGCTGATGTCTTGTATGCAGGCCCCAACTCGTAAACTTGCAACTGCATGTCAAGAAACCTACGGACGTCTTGCTCGCGTCTTAAACGCTTATGCTGAAAAAAATTCTGCATAAGAAACTAGATTTTAAACTGGAGAAAAAAAGTGGCTGATGTAACAAAATTATTGGATCAAATTGGTAGTTTAACAGTTCTAGAAGTTTCTGAGCTTGTTAAGTTGATGGAAGAGAAATTTGGTGTTTCTGCAGCAGCTCCTGTGGCTGTGGCTGCAGTAGCCGGTGGCGATGCCCCTGTGGTCGAAGAGAAAAAAGAATTTGATGTTTTCCTAAGTGGCTTTGGTGATAAAAAGATCAATGTCATTAAAGTGGTTAGGGCGATTACTGGCCTTGGTCTTAAAGAAGCCAAGGATCTGGTTGAAGGTGTCCCTTCTGAACTTAAAATGGCTATCTCTAAAGCAGATGCAGAAAAAATTAAGAAGGAAATCGAAGAGGCCGGCGGTACTGTCGATATTAAATAGTAATTTTTCTATTTCTTTTGATGAAGCTTGGGTACTTGCTCAAGCTTCACTTCGTTATATATATACCTTTGAGGAAAATAGATGTCTTATACTAAAGATTTGATGCACACTGAGTGGAAGCGGCCCCGACTTTATTTAGGGTCAATAGAAGATACAACACAGATCCCAAATCTCATTGAAAAGCCCCTCGAGTCATATCGCAAGTGCCTCCAGCTTGGTGTGAAACGAAACCAATTGAAAGATGTGGGTTTGCACTCAGCCATAAAATCTATTTTCCCGATTAAAAGTGCATCGGGTCATATAGTTATTGATTATATTGACTATACAATCGGTGAATGTGCTTTTGATGTTCAAGAGTGTCGTATCAGAGGTTTAAGCTATGCGGGTGTTTTGCGAGCACTGATTCGGGTTACTGTCTATGACAGAGATGGCAATGGTAAGCCATCCACGATTAAAGAGGTTAAAGAGCAGGACGTGTATTTGGGTGAAATTCCCTTAATGACAGAAACCGGAAGTTTTATTATTAATGGAACTGAGCGTATTGTGGTTTCTCAGCTTCATCGTTCTCCGGGGGTATTTTTTGAGCATGACAAGGGTAAGAGCCACTCTTCTGGAAAATTGCTTTACTCTGCGCGAATCATTCCTTACCGTGGCGCATGGCTTGACTTTGAGTTTGATATTAAAGATTGTATCTTTGCACGAATTGACAGAAGAAGAAAAATGCCTGTCACCGTTATTTTTAAGGCCATGGGCTATAGCAATGACAAAATTCTTGATATGTTCTATGAAAAAGAAGCTATCAGCATCAATCATAAAAGCAATACCTATAAAATCAATTGTATTCCCAGTCGTTTGACAGGGAGCATTTCTCCAATTCAGATATTAGATGGAGATAAAGTCATTGTTGATGTGAATCAGCGTATTTCAAATCGCCATATAAGGTTGATTGAAAAAGCAAATATTACCGTCTTGGAATACCCAAAAACCAGTTTATTGGGCAAGATTTTAGCAACTGACATCATTGATCAAGTGACAGGTGAAATTCTTGCACCTGTAAACAGTGAGATTGATGAAACATTGCTTGCTAAGTTGACGCTTGAGAAAATTGAACACATTGAAATTTTATATATCAATGAGGTTGATCATGGCAGCTATATTTCTCAGTCATTAAGAATTGATGGCACGGATTCTAAATTTGCAGCCCTGGTAGAAATTTACAAGGTGATGAGGCCAGGTGAACCACCCACAGAAGAGGCAGCTTCGGCATTATTTGATTCGTTATTTTTTAGTGAAGATCGCTACGATTTATCACCAGTGGGCCGGATGAAGCTTAATAAACGTCTTGGGATGGCAGATAATGATTATCCTGGAGTTTTGTCACCTGAGGATATTATCAATGTTGTTAAAATGCTTGTGGATATCCGTGATGGGCGTGGGTTGATTGATGACATTGATAATTTGGGTAACCGAAGAATTAGAAGTGTGGGGGAAATGGTTGAGAACCAAATTCGAATTGGTTTAACCAGGGTCGAGCGTGGAATTAGAGACCGTTTGGCGCACCCAGATATTGAGGGACTTTCTCCACAAGAATATATGAATGCAAAGACCTTCATTTCCTCTATTCGTGAGTTCTTTGGCTCCTCACAGCTGTCTCAGTTTTTAGAAGAAACCAATCCTTTGTCGAAAATCACACATGCTAGAAGAATTTCTGCCTTGGGCCCAGGTGGTCTAACACGTGATCGCGCTGGTTTTGATGTGCGTGACGTTCATCCAACCCACTATAGCCGGTTATGTCCGATTGAGACGCCTGAAGGACCGAACATTGGCTTGATCAATACCTTAGCGGTTTTGGCACGCGTGAATGATTATGGTTTTTTAGAAGCTCCATTCAAGGTTGTCAAAGATGGTAGAATTACAGATGAAATCGCCTACCTGTCAGCGATTGAAGAGGGTAACTATCGGATTGCTTCAGCCAGCGTACCAGTTAACGCTGGTAAAATTACCGGTGAATTTGTTCCTTGCCGCTTTCAGCGAGACATTGATCTTGCAGAGCCAACACAAATTGACTTTGTGGATGTTTCCTCTAAGCAGATTGTTTCTGTTGCAGCTTCATTGATTCCTTTCTTAGAGCATGACGATGCCAATCGTGCGCTCATGGGCTCAAACATGCAACGTCAGGCAGTGCCAACACTCTGTGCTCAAAAGCCTCTGGTGGGTACTGGGATGGAATCTGTTGTCGCAAGTGACTCAGGTGCTTCGCAAACAGCTGTGCGTGATGGGGTGGTAAAAACCGTGCACTCAGATCGTATCGTGGTGGAAACGCACGATGAAGAAACTGGCGAGAAAGATGTGGATATTTATTCACTGGTTAAATTCTCAAGGTCAAATCAAAATACCGCAATTAATCAAAGACCAATTATTGAGCCAGGGGTAAAGGTTCAGCGTGGTGAAATTCTTGCAGATGGTGCTTCTATCGATTTGGGAGAGCTTGCTTTGGGACAAAACATGCTGGTGGCATTTATGTCCTGGAATGGTTATAACTTCGAAGATTCTATTATTATTTCAGAGCGTGTGGTCAAGGAAGAGCGGTTAACCACAGTTCATATTCAGGAATTAACCTGTATTGCTCGTGATACCAAATTGGGTGCAGAGGAAATAACGGCCGATATTCCTAATATTGGTGAATCTGCGCTGAAAAAGCTGGATGAGTCAGGGATTGTTTATACCGGTGCTAAGGTGAAACCTGGTGACATTCTTGTGGGTAAAGTGACTCCAAAAGGCGAATCACATTTGACGCCTGAAGAGAAATTGTTGCGTGCAATTTTTGGTGAGAAAGCTTCGGATGTCAAGGATTCATCACTGCGTGTTCCACCAGGAACAGATGGAACGGTTATTGATGTTCAGGTGTTCACCCGTGATGGTGCTGATATTGATCAAAGGGCCAAAGCCATTCAAGCTGAGTCACTTGCAAAAGCTAAGAAGAACTTAAAAGAGCGATATGATATTGCTGTTGAGGT
>VGUW01000079.1 GCA_016874185.1 Gammaproteobacteria bacterium | reverse complement strand
GGGTTTTTGACCAAATGTTGGTAATATTCCACTTAACCTGAGCGTCTACAAAGCTTAACTCAATTTTAACCTCCATACGCGAGATGGGCTGAATTTTAGACCCTTCCTCTAATAATCTTCGCGCAAAATCGCTCATCGCAACCGCACTGTTATCAACCACAGAGCCAATCACTCGTCTTTCAAAATCTTTCTGTGGATTGCCCTTCTCACGAACAATTTGAGTCAATTGCTCCGATAAAGGCGATGGACTTAAAACAGACAACTCTCTCATAGCTAACTTTGGCGATTGAAATCGCCTAAATAGTGCAGCCCACATTTTTTACTCTCTTTTTTTTTATATATTTCATATAATTTACAATAAAAAATTATATTTATCAATACTTTAGTTGATTTTTAAAAAACTTGGCATTATTGGTGTTTTCTAAAATTCATGATAGTCTTCAAATATGGTTTTTATTCTAACATTTTTGGGCATATCACCTTTTTTAATATTTGGTATCCTACTGCCCAAATACACTTTGCTTTTTCAAACCTATAGCATCTGTATTATCTCTTTTTTAGCTGGAAGTCACTGGGGTCTTCAAAAAGAAAAGCCCTTCATCGCCATCGCCAGCAATCTGATCACCCTGATCGCATGGATGAGCATTTTGCTCAATGTACCCTTGATGAACATCTTACACATCATCCTTTTTATTTGTCTGCTGATGATTGACAAATTGCTATATCAAACACAACATCTTAAAAAATCTTATCTTCAAATCCGCATACTTGTTACATACACTGTGATAGGTATCCTAATCTTAAACAGCGTGTTATCATATACTTGATGATACTCTGGTTTCTTTATGGACAATATCTTGCATGATGCCCCTATCCTGGTTACTGGTGCCACTGGCTTTGTTGGAAGCTGGGTTACCCGTTTTTTACTAGCGCAAGGGGCCACCGTACACATCACCCTACGAGATCTGAATCTAAAAAAACGCTACCAACACTTGATTGATATGGCCAATAATCTCCCAGGTCATATTCATTTTTTTCAAGCAAACCTGCTAGAAGAAGGCTCTTTTTCCAAAGCCATGCAAAATACTCAAGCCATTTTTCACATAGCCTCCCCTTTTAAATTTGCAGTTAACAATCCTCAATTAGACCTTATTAACCCAGCCATCCAGGGCACTAAAAATGTTTTAAACCAGGCCTGTCAAACCCCTTCTGTTAAAAAAATCATACTTACCAGCAGCTGTGCTGCGATGTTTGGTGACAATATTGATTTAAACCAAAAGCCTCTAACCGAAGCATCCTGGAACACCACCTCATCTCTCAAGCATAACCCCTACAGCTACTCCAAAACAATGGCAGAAAAAGCAGCTTGGGAAATTGCCAATCAGCAAGATCAGTGGAAAATGGTCGTTATTAACCCCTGCCTTGTGATGGGACCTTCGCTTAGCCCTGTTTCTGACTCCCAAAGCCTCCTTTTACTTAACCAACTCAAAGATGGTTCATTTAAACCAGGGGTTGCAAATCTTGGTATTGGTATTGTTGATGTGCGCGATGTGGCACAAGCACATCTGAATGCCCTTACCTTGGAAACAGCTCAAGGCCGATATATCATCTGCGGTCATTGCAGCTCTTTTCTTGAAATTGCCCAAATACTGTATAAAAAATATGGAACAACATACCCTGTCCCTAACCGGGCACTCCCTAAGGCTCTATGCTGGCTGCTAGGTCCACTCATGCTTAAAGGCATCACTCGAAAATACATCGAAAACAATGTTAATATCCCCTGGCAGGCAGATAACACAAAAAGCATTAACGATCTGCACATGAATTATCGGCCTTTGCAAAATACACTATATGATGCTTTTGATTCGATCTAAGTTGAAAATCAAAACCTTAACCCTAAATTCAAATCAAAGACACTGACCTTTAACACGTTACAAACAAAGCCAAGCCCCTTTTTTAAACAAAAAATAAGCCTTAACTTCTAAGGCTTAGGACCACAGTGATGACTGAGCTTAGACTCTACAACTGTCAAAAGCCAGCTTTGCGTATTTTGCAAGCCACCTGGTTGATGTAATCGAGTGGTGGCAGCAACATAATGCGGATCCAGGCCATAATCACCCATTTCAGCAGCATCAAAGTGCAGTCTAGTGTCATGCTTTGAGAGAAATTCAAAACACAACTGCCTGGCTACTCTACCATTGCCATCTTCAAAAGGATGAATCAGGCAAAATTCATATATAATCCATGCAGCACTGCTGACTAATTCTTCTTGATTGGATGGATTTAGCCTATGATACCGCTCATAAAATGCAAGCATACGCTCTTCAATTAAATCCGGCTCTGGGGCTCTATATATAAAATCATCAAGCACACTCAGCACCTCATCAGCCATCTGCTCACCAAGATGACAACTGATGATTCCTTTAAGCAAAGACTCTCCAAGTCTGCTCTTAAGACTATCCTCAATGTAAAAAAAATCCCCTACAGCTTCTAAAAAAGGGCAAATAATAACTGGATGAATATCACCCAATCCGCAACTTGAAATTTCAGGTATGGTCAAAAAAAATGCATAGACAAAGGTAAGTTGCAGGCATTTTTCCACTATCTCATCGGGTCTATCGCATCTTAAGGAAAAATCATAAAATCCACGCAATAAATTTCCAATAAAGCTGGTATTGGCAAAACAATTTGCATCCCCTAAACCTCTGTCAAATAATTGATCATACATACCCTGATGATCAGCAGCAACCGCATCACGTGCTTTCAAACAAAAATTATACCCTTGGCCAATTTTAGCTGATTTAATTTCCTCTGCTAATTGACTGACCGGCAATGACAAGTAGCGATGAGGCCTAACGCACTCTGGTTCTTGCCGATAACCAGTCACTGTGGAAGAGGGAAATAACTGATTAAAACGCCCAACCAGGTCAGTTTTGAATTTTTTATAAGTCATGTTTTTACCAAATTTTATTATAATTTATACAAATCAGTATAACTATTCAATAATTAACTGCTTTACTTGCCAATACCTGCATTATCTCAAACAATACAGCTAGCTCACTTGCAAAAGTTCAGCCCACTGCGTGGTATAGCGAGCTGAACGCAGCTTACAACGTCTTTGCCATGAAGGTGTTTTCGTTGCTGTTGCCGCAAAAAATAATGTACCAGAACCCATTTGATAATTGACCTGATCAAGCACACTCATCAGCTGATCATTGTCAGGCACAACTAAAGCATCTGCCTGCCTATAAATGACTGGCATAATGTCAAGTAACATCACCCCACACTTATGATACAAATACCCAGGCTGATACAAATCACGTAAAATCCCTTTACCAATTTTAATCATGCTCATGGTATTGAATGATGGCAGCTCAAAACCAACCACCCTAGAAGCCCGATGCTGCCGATCAGTCTGACAAAAACCATTGGTTTGCAAAAAGACCATCATACCTTGAGCACAGCTTTTCTGTGCTCGCATCTTTGCACACACTTTCTGAATATGAGTGGCCAAAGCATATTCAATGTCTTCAAGCGCACCCAGTTTTTTACCGAAAGACCCGGACGACACCATGCTTTTCTTATCCCCACCTGCCTCTAACGAGAAACAAGCACGTCCACAAAGCTCATGCACGATTCTTTCTCCTAGCAACCCAAGACATGAGCGAATCCAGCCTGGATGAGCCATTTGTAACTCCTTGGCAGTTGTGATTCCCATCATATGCAGTTTTTGTGCTGTCTTTTTACCAACCCCCCACACATCTTCCACAGCGATATACGATAAAATATCCGACTGCTCATCTATCTGAAAAACACCCGTATGTTGTTTTGCAATATGATTGGCCGCTTTGGCAAGTGTTTTAGTTGGGCCCACACCAATAGATACCGGAATACCTGTCCATTGTGCAATTTTTTGCCGAAGATCTTGCGCCCATAG
>VGUW01000078.1 GCA_016874185.1 Gammaproteobacteria bacterium | reverse complement strand
ATATCTTGCGGCAACGACTGAGCATAGTCCTGCGCATCAAAACCCGTTTTATAAGACTCCACATCTTGCCACAACCACTCTGGATGCAATATGGCCTGCCGCTGCCAATAATCACGCCATGCCAGCTCTTGTATAAAACGCATGGCCTGCTCTGGCGCCGCTACTTGCCTTAAGGCATGATCTCTAACCTGGCTCAATGTCAAAATGCCATGATGAATGTAAGGAGATAACTGTGAAACTGCGCCATCACCATCATTTCTTGATCGAGAATAAGCCACAGGATCAACTTGCAAAAGACGTGCCATCGCTGCTTTTGATCCGCCGAAAATAGAAGATGCATTACCTTTGGCCCATGGAGCAATACTTGCAACATAGTTGATCAAATCATCACGAGACTGGAATGTTTTTTTCATACCATAACCTCATACCTGATGCAATACATAAGTTACCACTCCCCAGATCATCATATCCATACCCTCTTCAATGCGAATGGGGGTAAAATCATCATTCTCCGGCATCAGCATCATTTCACCATCCCTTTGCCACAAGCGCTTCACTGTTAACTGCCCATTAAGCGCGACAATCACAATTTTATCATGGCGTGCCTGAAGGCTTCTGTCCACAATCAATATATCCCCAGGATAAATTCCGGCGTTTATCATCGATTCACCCGATGCTCGCACAAAAAAAGTTGCTGCGGGATGCTTAATCAAATGGGTATTCAAATCTAACTTGCTTTCAATATAATCATCTGCAGGCGATGGAAAGCCTGCCTGCACTGAACTGCTGTACAAAGGCAGTTGATAGCCTTTGGAAATTACAAAATCCAACACCTGCTCTACCATACTTTCCGGAATACGCACAGGTCTGGTTTTTTCTTGGTAACGACCCTGACCTGTTGGCCTGCCTGCACCTTCACGCGCACCACCTCTTGGCATTTACTCTCCTTTTATTATCATTGATATCTTTATTATAGAATAAAGTACGGTATTCAAAAATACAACTTGAAAAAAATCATAAAACTCAGGATAATAAAAAAAATACCTGGATTTTTTATGCCCCCACTAAAACATGTTGCGATCATTGGTGCCAATGGTACTATTGGCAGAGCACTGATTATCGCGTTGCATGTGCATATGCCAACAGCCCAAATTGAAACATTCTCACGAACACCCGCTGTCATAAAAGACACCTCTAATCACCTGATTGATTATCAAGATGAATCCTCAATTGCAGCTGCGGCCAACTGTGCCCCTGAATGGGACCTTGTTATCTGTGCAACAGGCGTTCTGCACACAGAGAAAATCAGCCCAGAGAAATCACTGCATGCGCTCTCAAGGGATCATTTTCATGCGCTCTTTGATGCCAATACCATTACTCCAGCACTGATTGCCAAATATTTTTTAACCCGACTGAGTAAAACTGGCATATTTGCAGCACTTTCTGCGAAAGTTGGCAGCATTTCTGATAATCAATTAGGAGGCTGGTATGCGTACAGGGCCTCAAAAGCAGCGTTAAATATGATTATCAAAAACGCCGCCATTGAAATGAAGCGAACAAACCCCAAGGCCATTGTGGTTGCTCTACATCCTGGAACTGTTGATAGCCCACTATCTAAACCTTTTCAAACTCATGTGCCCAAAGATCAGCTGTTTACAGCAGAATTTTCAGCACAAAAGCTAATCAATGTCCTCATGCACCTTTCTTCCGAACACTCAGGTCAATGCCTTGCCTGGGATGGGCACATAATTCAACCATAATTAAGCCAATTCTCATACAATAAACTTAGAAAAATCCTTCTCATCAAAACCTATATGTCCGCCATCATCATTCTTAGACCTAGGAAGCATGATCTCTTCTTTAAGCGATTGAGAAAGATAAATAGCACTCATAGCGGCAACAGTAGGCATCAAAGTGAAGGACAATTTTCCAACCCCGGCAAATAGCATGAGCCTAAATATAAAATCTGTCCAAAAAACACGGATATTCTTTCTTTCGGATGCTGCAAGTAGCAAATCATAGCAGATAGAGGCAATGCTTGATAAGATATTGCTTAAAACCCAAAGAACTTGAAACATGCCGGTAAAAGACGGGGTCAAAACAGCAACTGCAGTAAACCCTAACAAGAAAACTGACATAATTAAAAACTTCATCCAACTAAAAAAATCAACCTGCTTTAACGTATCCAGACCTTTTGTCACCCCATATTTAATGAATAAAATCCCCCGAGAATACAGCGATAATAACGAAGCCAAATAACGCACTAAAAACACGTAACCACCAAGCAGCATAATACCAACCGGTACCATATGCCTAAGCATTATGAATAAGATTTTTCGGAAAATCACCAGCAGCATAAGACCGATTGCAGGCAGCGAAACAGGACGATCATTTAATAAAATCATTAACATCAAGGATAAAGACGCCATGGCAAGCCCGATCGTTGAAACTGGGGTAAAAACTGAAAGCAAAAATTGAAAGATAGACATAAACAATTGCTTTGAGGCCAAATATGCTAAGAGTGAAGAAAAGGTAAATGACACTAAGTATTGAAGACAAGTTAACCCGCTGTTGACTGCAACAATAAAAAAATTATCTAAACCTATATAAATCAATGGAATAATACCAAAGAGCTTACCGAGTGATAGTACGAAATGTATCAAAGTAAGCTCTATCGTAATTTTATGACCTTTCAAAATTTTAGCCCCCTACCCGCTTACCCGGTATGCTTGATTCAGGACAACCCCCAAAACGCTGACACAGCTCTTCTTTGTTTTTAGCAATATTTTTGTAAACGATCATTTCTTTCCCAATTTGAGTGAGATATATCGCATTGATCATACCAAAAACAGGCACTGAGCCCAGTGACGCCAGTTTTTTAATACAGATAAAAATTACAAGCCTAAATGAAAGATCTTCATAAAAAAATTTCACATCATTTTTTGATCCGGCCCATAAAAAATCATACAAAACTGATGAACAACATGCAAAAATATTAAGTGCAGCCCATGCAAATTGATGTAAGCCTATAAACCCGGAGGTAGAAATACTAAATAGAGTAAACTTCACCAAAAAAAATGTGGTAATTGCATATTTCACCCAATTCATAACACCCACTTTACGCAGGCAATTAAAACGTGTTTTTATAATTAAATCAAAAGAAACCACACCCCTAAGATATAAGGCCCTCGAGGCATTTTTTACAAGATACATATAGTCGTTTATTATAGCGACCATAATACTAAGAGGAAGAATATGCCAAATCATGGCCGTTAAGAAATTTTTCCCAATCATCAACAACCCAAGACATAAAGTCAATTCCAATGATCTTTGTATTATCGACCTGGCTGTATCAGATAAATCCCACAGAAAAAATAAACCAGTTGAAACAACAAGAACAACACAAAACAATGGCACCGGGGCGGCTAAAAATTGAAATAAAATGCTCAAAGCAGAATTGATTGCTGCTAATAAAAAAGAATATGTCAACATCAGATATGAGCCAAAATATTTAAATATAAATAACCCCATATTAGAATAAAGAAGATTGCCTAACTTAATTAGAAAACTAAAGATATAAGCAAAAATTGTATACATCTTCACATAAAAAAATGGAAGAATATCCACCAAGATATCCAGTAAAAAGATCAAATGAAAAAGTGAAAGCACAGAGGCAAAGTCAGTTATATGCGCCATAATAGATCTATCTAATCATTTTTTATTTGACCATCTTATCGCAAATCTAAGAAATAATCTAGATCTCCTGAAAACCTCTGATCCAGCCCCATCCATTAGAAATGATGAATGACCCAAAAAACTGTTAATCCATGCCAAGAAAATTTGACAAGCCTATTGATCAAAAGCCAAAGAAGATTTTTTATAAAATTTAGATTTACAGCACTTTTAACCAAACAGCCATGAAATTTGATGCAAACAGAAGCATCATCGCTCTGAATGAGCCAATCACCACTCATCCTCGAGCGAATCAGCATGGCCTCTGGGGCAATGA
>VGUW01000077.1 GCA_016874185.1 Gammaproteobacteria bacterium | reverse complement strand
TATGCATGGGTGAAAATAATAAATTAATAATTCAAGAGATGACTGGTGCTCAACCTGCTAAAGAAATGGGCATTCTAAAAAGCACAAAAACGTTTGACAGCCAAGGCAAGGCTTCATTAATTTCAGCTGAAATTACCGGACAGCCACTAACAACTCTAGTAAGTCTTAGCCAGAATCCAGTTAAAAATTTTCTTGAAATCAGGAAGCTGTTCCAAGATGAAGGGATGGCTCTAATTTATCTAAAACATTTTAAGGAATTAGAAAATTTTTTGAACATATTACCCAGTGCACGACTTCCTTTTTACTACACTGACAAGCGCTTAAAAGTTGCTATTGAAAAAAGTCAGGGGTGGATAAATGCTGGTATTTCAGAGGAAAATAAACAGCCGATGCTTGATATTCTTGTTAAAGAGTATCGTCAAAAAATGTCATGGGGTAAAACAATATTGGCCTTGATTGGCCGCCCTTTCTACTTCATTTTTGACCTTATTAGGGCATTCTTTTCAAATAATCAGCAGGTTACCCCAATCCCACAAGCCAAAGGCGCTCAAGGCCATAGCAGCACTTTTCATACGCAAGATCCTATATTAACTGCTAAAACTCCATCTAAACCTAATCCCCAAGCCTCCCCCCCCCAACCCTAACCGGTTGTGAAAATAAGTAAATGTGTTATCATCGGTTTAACGGAGGAAAATAATGCCTACAATTATTTACCCAGAAAATGATTTTAATTTATTAACTGAATCCCTCAGCAACATTCCATTGCCTAATTTCTTTCAAACCGATGACCATATCAAACTACTTCTTTTAAAATCTGATAACAAGGCAGCTAAGGATTTAATACTTCTACCCCCTGATATGAAAGAGAGGGCTTTAAATGAGGCCGTTAAAAAATTTCGAACCAAACAAAATTACAACTGGTTTCAAATTATCTTGCAAAATTTCTTACTATTTTTTATATCCTTATTCAATTCTGACCTTAAAAAAGTTATCGATGACCAAATAAAAACCGAATTTACATTTGTTCCTGAAGAAACCTTAAAAAGAGAAATACCTTTTCATCATATTGCACGAAAAGTAAATTCAACAACAATTGAGCAACTTCTTGGGCAAGATGTCAAAGTTCACCGGAAAGATGATGCCAGAGTTTGGGAACTTAAAAAAGGAGAGAAAATTTATGGCTTTTCTACCGACAAAGGCATCATAGAATTAAAAGGGATTGAAGTCCGCGGACAGGCAATGCCTCTCATAATACGAAATGATGATGAATCATACACTTTAAGTGGGTTTATGATTGATAGTAATAATCTTTATGCAGCTTTTACCGTCACCTCAACCCCCTCCTTAGGACCGACTATTCATATTGAAGCAGAAACCTACGAGTGCTTAATTCGCTCCCTTAAAAATCTTCCTGGAAGCCCCGCTGGGGATTTTTACAGAGAGTGCCGACAAAAAGATTTCATATTCGAGGGTTTTGAGGAACCAAATCAACTTTTAAAAAATGCAAAAAGTCTCAAACAAACGGAAAGTGACCCCTTCAGTCATATTTTTGGTCAACAAGCCACTGCTCAACAAATTCAGGCAATGAACTCTAATGGCTATGCTTTTCAAGGCCCTTTGTTTTTACCAATGGAATACGCCCAGCAAACTTTTGGAATCTATTGTCAGCCAGAGGAAGAAGGCAGAAAATCAAGCATCATCAAAAATGTCGATGGCACTATTTCTTTTCAAACCCACCTGGGTTTGCACTATAGCTGCAATTTTTTCAATGATTATTATTACTCACCCGATCATGGTTGCCTACAAACAGCTCATAATATTGAATTTATCTCAAAAAATGGGAAAATCACTCCAGTAACAGCCGGTACTTTTCAAAAAAGACAGAGGCTGCCAATCATTGAAAGAGCCCTCTGTACACAGACATTCAGGCCAGATGGGACTGTTGATATTAAGTCTAATCTGGTCATGCACAAAAATGCAACCGAATTTCTCAAGCTCTTCAAAGAGGCGCTCTCCATTGAAGCAATAATAGAAACATTAAGGAATGGGACTTACCCTACACAAAAGTTTAATCAGTTAGTTACTCGATTTGGTTTTAACCCAAGTGAAACTTTGCTTAGACAGATAATTTGTCAAGTACTATCAGTGATCCCAGAGCCGATAAAACAGAATGCAGATCTGGCTAAAATTAGTCAATCGCTAAATGACGGAGACCCCCGCTACAAACAAGCCTTAAGTTCTGCATTTGATCTCTCAAAGCAAGACCCATTGACCAGAGACAACCCTGGAGACAAAAACCTCAGACTCAGGAGCTAGCATTAATCTAAAATATTCAGCCTCAGCCAGATACAGACCATGTCTTAGATAATGTGCCCACATAAAGCTTAACAGTGCAATGCCCATCAGTCTCAAAAAGTCCGAGGCAGAAGCTGCCGCTAAATTAGGATTCTTCATACCGTTAACCCCTAGCCAAATTAAGCATTGCTCTAGCTGATTGGCATGCTTCTTAAGAAGCTGAGTAAAAGGTTCATCAGGACATTCAAACGAACGCAACAGTTCAATAAATTCACGCACGGTCTTGCCTTGATCTTTTAATATCTTACGAGCTACTAAATCTAGGGCTTGAATTCCATTGGTACCCTCATAAATCATCGTTACACGAACATCTCGAAGATACTGCTCAATTACCCCATCTTTTGTATAGCCCATCCCGCCCATGACCTGCATAGCCTCAGAAACCATATCAACACATCTCTCGGTTAAGAAACTTTTTATAATAGGGGTCAAATGACCACTCCAGGCCTGATGACCTTCTTCAACTTTAATTGCTGTAAATGCAACCAGTGCCCGCATTGAAATCAGTTGACAATGTATATTATGCAGCATCCTTTTTACATCAGGATGCACAATGATCAAATCTGCCTTTTTATCCATTTCACGATCTGATGGTCTTAATGCTCTTGATTGCCGGCGCTCATGTGCGAATTTTAATGCAGCTTGATAAGCAATTTCAGCGACCCCCAGTGCTTGAACCCCGACTGCCAAACGTGCTTCATTCATCATTTGAAACATTAAAGGCAACCCCTGATGCGGCTCACCTATCAAATACCCCCTGGCCCCTTCATAACTCATAAAGCAGGTAGGTGCACCATGTGTCCCCATTTTTTTCTCAATTCCAGTACAAATTACACCATTTAGCTTGGCATTTTCCAAGTATTTAGGCACTAAGAATAAACTAATCCCCTTAGATCCTTCTGGAGCATCTGGCAATTTTGCAAGAACCAAATGTATGATATTCTCAGTCATTTGATGTTCTCCAAAACTAATCCAAATCTTATTGCCCGTGATTAAGAAGCTATCTCCATCTGGCTTTGCTTGTGTGACAATTAACCCAAGGTCAGTTCCACACTGTGGCTCAGTCAAGCACATCACTCCTGAATATTTTCCTTCGACCATTGCATGCAAATACTTATTCTTTAATGAATCATTTGCAAACGCATCTAGCACACGAATGACGCCAGAAGAGAGTAAGTGGCAGGTGGATAAAGATAAGTTGCCGCTGGATAACATTTCCATCAACATATTCATCACAATCGGTGGAGCACCCAGGCCACCCCACTCTACAGGCATCCCTAAACTCAACATACCATTGGCCGCCATTTGATGATAAGCCTCATCATACGCCTTTGGTAATATGACCTGACCCTGGACAAATTGTGCCCCTATCTCATCACCAACAAGATTAGTGCCCACCATTTTATCCTCAACCCAGCTGGACATTCCGATTAACAATGCATCTATAGTCTGTGCATCATATTCAGGATGTGAATAATTGAAAATAGTAATTAATTGCTTAAATTGATCAATAGGTGCCTGGTAGTAACGCATACACATCCTTTCTAGATTTGATTATTCCTTTAAGTATTATAACATGAACTTAGCATATTGATGGAAACACCCATGAGTAAATCTGATTTAGAAAATAAAATTCGAAGCCTCATTCAAACAATCCGCATCGCAATTAAACCTGAGCTGGCCA
>VGUW01000076.1 GCA_016874185.1 Gammaproteobacteria bacterium | reverse complement strand
CGTTGAGGAAATGGAAAGGCGATATTTGCTGATGGCGGCACTGGGTGTAAGAAACATCAACGGGTATAATGAAAAAATCAGATTGATGAAGGCACAGAATAAAGATTTATTTGACGTTGCCAATGAGCAGTTTCAGGAGAAGCTTCAGGGTGTTGAACTTGAAATACTGCCACATATCGTGGTGATCGCAGATGAGTTTGCTGATTTAATCATGGTAGTGGGCAAAAAAATTGAGCAGTTAATTGCTCGCTTGGCTCAAAAAGCCAGGGCATCGGGCATCCATATTATACTGGCCACTCAAAGACCCTCAGTGGATGTGATCACAGGCTTAATTAAAGCCAACATTCCTACTCGCATTGCTTTTCAGGTATCCAGTAAGATCGATTCACGTACCATTCTTGATCAGCAGGGCGCTGAGCAGCTTTTAGGCCATGGGGATATGCTATATTTACCACCTGGAAGTGGTATTTGTATCCGTGTACATGGTGCTTTTGTCAGTGATGAGGAGGTTCATCGTGTTTGTGATCAGATACGTATTCAATATCCTGCGAATTATATTGACATCAAACCCACGGTTTCAGAGGCTCAAGAAACAGAAATGGATACTGAATTGAATGATCCATTATATGATGAGGCGGTAGAATTTGTTATTGACTCTCAAAAGGTGAGTGTTTCTAGTGTTCAAAGACGTTTTCGCATCGGTTATAATCGGGCTGCAAATCTGGTAGAGGCCATGGAGCAGGCAGGTGTGGTTAGTCCCAGTGAGGTCAACGGGACTCGAAAAGTTTTGGTTAAATCAAATGTTTAAATACCTTGTAGCCATATTTCTTTCCGCATTGGGGTTTGCTATTACAGCACCTGAATTTTTGCAAGGTCAAATCGAAACTTATGAATATGAAAATAATGAGTTATTGCATCAATCCAGCGGGATGTTATCATCAGCTCGGGACCAGGGTTTGAAATTTGAGGACAAATCCGAGATATACTATTTGTATCAAAATAAAATTTACCGATATTCTAAAAGGTTAAAGCAAGTTATCATATATCATCAAGTACCGGATGTTATAAAAAGCATAAGCTGGCTCATCCATCCTGCCCTTATCGTTAATCAATATCAAATTATTGAAACGGGTGATAAGGTGACATTAAAATCATATGGGACACATGAAACCATTGTGATTGTCTATGGTAAGAATAAAACCCTGAAAGAGGCCAGCTGGTACAAAGATGGCCGACATTTTGTCGTAAAGTTTAAGACCATGAGCACCAAGTTGTTTAACCCAAAGCAGGTTAGACCTCATTTTTCAAAGGATATTGATATGATTAATTTTGGAGAACAGCATGAATGACCCTCAAATATTCCATCCTCAACAGATAGAGGACACTGTTATAAATTTAGCGAAACGTGGCTATATACTTGATAGAAATTTACTTTCTGAATTAATTGAGCGTAAAAAGAAATTACAAATTG
Organism: Gammaproteobacteria bacterium; assembly: GCA_016874185.1. GTDB lineage: Bacteria > Pseudomonadota > Gammaproteobacteria > Comchoanobacterales > Comchoanobacteraceae > UBA1515. The sequence continues at coordinate 2,573 of VGUW01000076.1, read as the reverse complement.
AGGAAGAAATACTTCAAAATAACCGCAATCAAATTTCAAAAGAAATCTCCTTTAAGATTAAAGACACTGACGTTTCGGATCTAAAGAATCATGTCATTCAAATTAATCAACGACTTGAGTCCATCAAATCAGAGGTTGAAGCCGCCTCAAAGGCACTTGAAGCCTTCTACTTGGACATACCCAACTTACTGCATCATTCAGTTCATGTCGGTGAAAGCGATGCAGACAACGCTGTTATAAAAACCGTGGGTCATCCTAAGGTTTTTAACTTTGAGCCAAAAGATCATGTTGAACTTGGTCAGCATTTAAATGGTATCAATTTTTCTGATGCAGTAAAAATTTCAGGAAGTCGCTTTGTGATCTTACAAGGACAGATCGCCAAGCTAAATCGAGCACTCATTTCATTCATGATTGATACGCATGTCAATAGGGGTTATACAGAGCTTAATGTTCCTGTTCTTGTTAAAAAAGAGGCCATGTATGGGACTGGACAGCTGCCCAAATTTGCAGATGATCAATTCATGTTAGAGCGTGATCAATTATCGTTGATTCCAACTGCCGAAGTTCCGGTTACCAATATGGTTAGAGATGAGATTCTTAGTGAGGATGAGCTTCCTAAAAAATATGTGGCATATACCTCATGTTTTCGCCGTGAAGCGGGTGCCTATGGAAAAGACACCAGAGGGATGATTCGCGTGCATCAATTTGAAAAAGTTGAACTGGTGAAAATTGTTAAACCTGAAATGGGGGAGGATGAGCTTGAGTCATTACTGACTGATGCTGAGAATATCCTAAGGCTTTTAGAGTTACCCTACAGAGTGGTGAGTCTTTGTAGCAAGGACATTGGTTTTTGTTCACAAAAAACATATGACATTGAGGTTTTTCTGCCATCTCAAAATACCTACCGTGAGATTTCATCATGCAGTCATTTTGGCACGTTTCAGGCCAGGCGTATGCAGGCAAGGTACAGAAGTCCCCATTATAAAAAACCACAGTTGGTTCATACATTAAATGGCAGCGGACTTGCAGTGGGGCGATCACTGGTCGCGGTGATTGAAAATTATCAACAACCTGATGGTTCAATTATAGTGCCAGAGGTGCTCATACCTTACATGCATGGACAAAAGATCATTACTCCCTAATGCAATACAATGTTATTTAAATACTAAAAAAAACCCAAGCCGTTAGGCTTGGGGATGTTAATAACGTATCGGAGAGATACATCAAGAAATTATTCTCGGTTGCTGCCGGAGAAAAACATTAAAATTTGCAGAATGGAAAGGAATAAATTGTAGAGTGAAACAAACAATGAGACGGTGGCCAGGATGTAATTTCTTTCCCCACCATTTATGATCATGCTGGTATGTAGTAAAATTGAGGCAGAAGAAAGCATTGCAACAAATGCGGATAAAACTAAATAAAGGGAAGGAATACCCCCAAAAAGAAGGTTTAGCAACATAGTGGCAAACACCACCATAAAACCAACAAAAATCATACCATTCATGAAGGAGAAATCTTGCTTGGTTTGCAGAACATAAGCAGATAGGCTCAAGAATACCAGGCCAGTTGTTCCAATGCTGGAGAATAAAATAAACGCCCCTGCAGGTAGTGACAGACTATATCCAATGATGGGCCCAAGTGTATAGCCAAGGAATGCTGAAAACGCAATCGAAAATAAGATGCCAAGTCCTGATTCGGCATTTTTATGCACCAGGTACAGCAGTCCGTATGTGCCGATCAGCGCAATGATAAAAAATGGTCTGGCTTGTGAAATCACACTGAGGTAGGTTGCTACTGCACATGAAATCAAACAGATGGATAGTAAGAAGTAGGTATTTCTTAGCACACTGTTTATTGCCGCATTACTGGTGCGGACTTCATTAAATGCAAGTGATAAATGATTCATAAAAATCCCCTTTTTTACATTTTAATTATACGTCCAATTAACCCAGATGTCTATCTAATGTTGAAATAATTCATAAAATCCGTTAAATTGTGGTCAAATTATGGAAGGAAGAAAATGAGTTTTGAGGGTAAGGTTTTTATTTTAACAGGGGGCTTGCGGGGTATTGGTCTTCAAATTTGTCAAGCATTACAATCGAAAAATGCAACTGTAGTGATTATTGGCTCAAGCATTGAAAACAGTATCAGCGCATTGAAATCAAGAGGTCTTGACACCGCATTGGTGAGTTATCATTCTTGTGATTTAAGGAACGATCATGAAATTGAAGATTCAATTGATTCCATTTATAAAAAATATGGTGCTATTGATGCCATTATTCATAATGCTGCGGTAATCAATGCTGCAAGCAGTATTGACATATCCACAAGTGCACTTGATCTGATGTATCAGATCAATGCCCGTGCCGCTTGGCTTTTGGTTAAATATAGCTTTGAATTTTTAAATGAAAGCAGCATTAAGCAGGTCATTGGAATCTGCCCACCTATTAATCTTGACCCATCTTTTTTAGGGTCGCACTTGCCTTATGTCGCCACCCGCTATCTTGCAGGCATGCTTTTTTCAGGCATGGCTGTTGAAAACCCCAGTCTTCGAATCAATACACTTTGGCCCA
>VGUW01000075.1 GCA_016874185.1 Gammaproteobacteria bacterium | reverse complement strand
ATTCAAGTCCCCAGGATAAAACCCCAGTATCAAAAAAATCATCTCCTTCACCATTTATACTTAATACCCTTTGCCCTGGGGGTCATCATTTTTCAAATCATGCCCGCCCTCTACCCCTTTCAAGCCATTGAAATTTCAATCAGCTTATTGATTGCAAGCTGCACTTATCCATTCATCAAATCTTTTCTGAAAGAAAAAACTGCCTCAGCCCTTGGCTGCTGCGTTATTACTCTACTGGGGGTGATACTCACCACTGGCAATATGTTTTTGGCTTTAGTGGCCACACAAATATACATATGCTGGTGCTTTGAAATGATTCTAATTCCTTACACTCAAAACACCTCGACACGATACCTAAGTACTGGCTATCAAATTTCCTTTATGTCATGCAGTTTGCTGATCACCGCCTTGATCTAAGTCAATGCTAATCGTAGGCAGCTCCATACTTGCACCATGCCTTCTCACCAGTTCACCAATTTCAAATAACAAACGTCCCTTATTCTGTAAAAATAAATCACGGCTAGGGTCTGCAAAAGTGCATCTGACCATCACATCGATTGAGTTTGAAGCAAAAGCGGTCAAATGCACATGATATTTCTGGGCAAGATCGACATAATCCTGAAGTTTAATCAGCTCTTTGATTGCTTCAATCAATAAGGGGATTTTTGCAAAATCCTCATATCTTAAATTGATAACTTCGTTAAAAAGGCACGCTTTCATTTTGGATCGGTTGATAATAATCATTGAAATAAATACACCGTTGGGAACCATAACTGGCTCTTTTTGCAGATTAACCAGCTCTGTAACACGCCAGCCAATGTGCTCAACGGTTCCTGCAATTTTTTTGTCCACCGATGTGATTTGATCACCCACTCTAAATGGCTGATCAAAGAAAATCACAAGTCCTCCGAAAATATTTTGCACAATTTCTTTGGCTGCAAATGCACCTGCTAAACTTCCTGCTCCTGCCAATGTAAGAATGCCTGTATAACTAATATTTAACTGATCCATAACATTAATCAGTAACATTAAGGTAATCAGTACCTTTGCGATATGTTTCAGGCCGTTAATGCCTGTGGCAGTGGCCACTTGCCCTCTTTTTTTTAGCTGCTGAAATTTCCACAAATACAAACCATCAATCACCTGATGCAAGTAACGTAATACAATGAATGTCATGGCTAAAGCATAAGCATAATCCACATATTTCAAGAGAGCTTCAAGCTGAAAGAGCTGTGCTACTAAATCAAATAGCATCAAAAAAACAGCAACAACCAATGCCCATTTCAAACTGGAAAGAAGAAACTTAATGATAATCTCAAGCGGTGCCTTCAATCGCTTTTCAATAAAGAAAGCACATACAAGCACAACGACCAACCCTAAAAACACCACCCCCCAATGAAGTAATATTTTCATCAATAACGCAAAATCAATGATCGTCAACATGATTACCCCCCTAATGAGATGATGACTCTACCACATAAGTTGCGCCATACTTGTCAATGATATCAGTACAATCACGCAAAATCTGTGCCCTTAAGGCATGATACTCATGACTCTTCTTTTTAAGAACAATGCAGCGCATGGCGATATCGATTGAAGAGCCACCAAACGCTTTTAAGTAAACTTCGATGGTATCTTTTTGATCCACAAAAGCCTGTGATTCTAAATAACGCTTCATATCAGAGATAATATCCGGTGCTTTAACCAAAGCCAAATAGCCAATCACCAATGTCTCTTCAATCAAGAAGCCACTTCTTTCTGAAAAATTCAAAACTACCGCTGATATAAATTGACTGTTGGGAACAATAATCGGCACCTTGTCTTCACCCAAAAGATGAGTACTTTGCCAACCAATATGCCGCACTGTGCCTTTAACATTTGCGCTGACACACTCAATCTCATCCCCAACTTTAAAAGGCTGATCCAGAAAAAGCACAAGTCCACCAAAAACATTTTGCACTATATCTTTAATCGCAAATGCACCTGCTAACATGGCTACCCCCCCCAACGCAAGCAGCCAACTATAGCTAACATTGATCTGATCCAGAGCGATAATTAAAAAAAATAAAAAAACAGACGCTTTGACCAAATGCTTAACGCCATTTAGTCCAGTAGCCACTGACGTTTTATCTTCTTGCTCAAGCAAACTGCATTGCCAGATATATAAATCATCTATAACGCAAGATAAATAACGAAGCATGAGAAAAGTCATCAGAATCAATTGAGCATTGTTTGAATAATGCCAGAATTCTTTGTTAAAAAAGACTTTAAATACAACATCCAAAGTCATAGCAGTAAAAAAAGCAATGCCCATAAATTTGGCCTGCAGTTTAATCTGCCTCAAAAAGAGATTAAACGGGCACTTAAGTTTTCTCTCAAACACAAAAGCCAAAAGCAAGACCGTAAGATAAATACCCAATAATATCATCCATGGTTGAAGCAACTTCATCAAAAGTGAGTAATAACCAACACGTAGCACCAATGTTTCCTATCATTTTTCCTCTAACAGGGTGACACAAAAAATATTCTTAGGCCATCTTTTCAGCAAAGATTTTTGGTGCTAGTATCAACCATGTTTTATTTATTTGCCATTGGGTTTAACGAGCTTGTCAGTTATTTTGGCAACGATATCTACTTACCTGCACTGCCGCGCATTATGTCGCATTTTAATCTGAATGAAGTCCAAGCTCAGCTTTCTTTATTTATTTGGATTATCGGAATTCCACTGTTTCAAATTGTTTTTAGCCACTATCACCAGATCAGAAAACGCAATATTATTCTTATCTCTAACCTCTTGCTTGTTGCCTCATGCTTGGTTTGTTTTTTTACCAATGATTATTCTATTTTTCTTGCCATGCGTCTGCTACAAAGTGCCAGTGTTTCTGCGCTTACAACAGTTGGCTATGCACTTATCTATGAGAAATTTGGCGAAGATGAGGGTGCGCGGCTCATCGGATTACTTGGCAGTATTACTATTATGGGTCCAGCACTCGGCCCTCCCCTGGGTAGTTTAATTTTAGACATCTCTTCCTGGCCATTTATTTTCATGGCACTGGCGGCCATGGGTGCAATTGCCACTGTTTGGACACATACAGCAATCAAAAAACATCACTCCATAAATCTAAAAACCTGTTGTATACCTAAGGCCAAATCAGCCTGGCTATTTTATCTTCTCATTTTCTGTGCTTGCCAAATCTTAATTCCCCTAGTGCTATGGATTTGTGAAAGCCCAATCATCCTAATGATTGAGCATCATTTTGACGAAACCACGTATGGAGTTGTCATGTTTGGCATTTTTTCTGCCTATGCACTGGGTGCATTTTTAATGAGTCAAATAGCCGGTAAAGTCTCTTGCTTAAAGCTACTGAACATCACATTTCCTGCCTATGCTTTTTTTACCCTATTGATCATTCTTTTAGACCATCTGACTTATAAGCTGATTCTTATTGGACTACTGATGTTTCTCTCCCCGATTCTTTCTAACCGTCTTACACGATATATTGTCATACTGCGCATTGATGTCCTTGAAAAATCACTTGGCATTTTCTCATTTTTCTACTCCATTGCTGCAATTATTGCTGGGGCTCTTAGTACATTCATCTCTTTTCATACAATCAACGCCATGGGTTGGATCATCATACTGCATATCAGTATTGCTTACATCGTCTTTCTTTTTATTAAGAACCACCCTGACATTCAGCAAATTAATTAGTGTCTGCAAAAAATAGACATCCTTTTAGCCTCAAATTCCCCACCCCAGCACATGCTATAATTTTAATCCACTGATGCAACTGCACCTGAAATTTGAGTATTTAAAAAATTTAAAAGCATGCTTGCCATCAGCCTCTTATCAACCTAAAAACATCAAATCATTAACCTTTTCATGTCATTTTGCCAGATCACAGGCAAGCAACCATCAGAAGCTAAAATCTATTTAAAGTACATTTAGCGCCATGGTCAACCAGCAGTCAGGTGAATTTTCCGCAACACCCCAAAGCCCATTCATCCAGTCAAATGCACTTGCCCAAGCGGACTCAAACTGCAGAATTCAAAGCTATTGGCCACACAAAGAACATCAAAAAGCCCAAAAGGTCAATTGTCTAACATCCAAAAACAACATTTCAAATAAGCCATAGAGGACAAAAATTCTGGCACAGGATGATCTAAATCGTGCTCTTTTTGCTCAATCAATCGAATTCGACGATTTTTCTCCCTGGCCAAAGCCAGCACCCACTGAACCATAT
>VGUW01000074.1 GCA_016874185.1 Gammaproteobacteria bacterium | reverse complement strand
CGATCATGCCAATCAGGGCAGTGATCAGCTCATTGTGCGTCGATCAAGCTTACAATCAGACATTAACGCCATGAGTGCATTTCATCCTGATGCAGTCACTATGGGCGTCATTGATGATTCGATGATGCCAATTTTGACCAAAGGTTCATATGTGATGGGTAAAAAGCAATACGGAGATGACATCAAGCGGTGCACTAATCAGGTTTGCGTCGTTGAAACAAAAGAGGGAATTCGTTACATTAGATTGCTGAGAGCTTCGCACAAGGACGGGTTATACAATTTGTACGTTTATAATCCGTTAACCAAAGTATATCCATCAACAATTATTAACACAGAATTATCAATGGCTGCACCGATATTCTGGATAAGAAAACCAAGCGCCATTTCTTTAAATGAGTAAAAAATTAGCCCTTGGCTTTGTCTTCTGTAAAATCTTCATGACGACGGGTTTTAGGGTCGTATTTTCTAAGCTTTAATTTACCTTGATTTTTGGTGGTACGATTTCTGGTGTTTACAGTTGTCATGTAGAACGTACCGGTTTCTTTGTTGATCATACGAATTTTGATTCTTTGACTTTTTGCTGCCATTTAGAGCCTCGCTTTATGCTTAAATCTGTTGAATGTAGTGGTCAATACCATGTTTATCAATCATTTTAATGCCTTTGCTGGATACTGTGATTTGTACATAGCGGTTTAAGCTAGGAACCCAGTAACGCTTGGCATGTAAATTTGATTTGAACTTACGCTTAACTTTATTATTGGCGTGAGAAACGTGGTGACCAACAGTGGTTCCCTTACCTGTAATCGCGCATCGATTAGCCATTTTTTCACCTATGAATACCGAATAGCTGTGATTGTAACAGCAAATTTTAAAGCAAACAAGTATTTTCCAGGCCAACGGTTGATTTTGCGGTCAAAATCAGTAAAAGTAGCCGTGTAGGAGGTGGTTATGTCGATCTGTTATACTGCAATTAAGCCTTCAGGGGAAATTACTTTGGGCAATTATTTTGGCACGGTGTGTCAGTGGAAGTCTTTGAGTGCTGTTTATCAGTGCTTTTTTTCAGTAGCTGATTTACATGCAATTACAGTACATCAAGATCCAGAATTGCTGCATGCACGCTGTTTGCGTTTTATTGCCTTTTACATGGCATGTGGTTTTGATTTGGATAAAGCAACGCTGTACATACAATCACATGTGGCTGAGCATACAGAGCTACAGTGGCTATTGACTAATTTCGCTCATGTGGGTGAGCTTGAGAGAATGACTCAGTACAAAGATAAATCGCAGGGTTTCAAAGAGCAGGCAATTTCAGCAGGTTTGCTCAATTACCCAATTTTAATGGCAGCGGACATTTTACTATTTCAGGCTAATGTAGTTCCTGTGGGGGATGATCAAAAGCAGCACTTGGAGCTGACACGCGAAATCATCGGACGTTTTAATCATCGCTATCAATCTAACTGGCCAATTCCTCAGCCACTGATTCGTGAGTCAGGCGGAAAATTGATGGGGCTTCAGAACCCTGATAAAAAGATGTCAAAGAGTGAGGGCGGGGAAAATAATGTGATTTTTTTTACTGATAATATGAAAAGTGTGCAGAAAAAGATTATGAAAGCTGTTACTGATTCTGATGGAACCATTGCCTTTGATCCAATAAAAAGACCAGGAATTAGTAACTTAATAAGTCTATATGCGACTTTATCTAATAAATCGATCTGGGCTGTTTGTCAGCAATTTGATGGTCATGGGTACGGGCACTTTAAACAGGATTTGGCTGAGCTGGTTGTCAGTGTCATGGCGCCAATTCAGGCTCAAATGCATTCTTATCTTAATGATCCTGGGATGCTACTGGCTATAGCACGTCAAGGCGCAGATAAAGCCAGGGTTGTTGCACAACAGAATTTGGCAGTGTTCAAGGATGTGATGGGATTGGTGGCCAGGTGAATAAAACCTTATTGTTTTATGATCTTGAAACTTCCGGATTGAGTAAATCATTTGATCAAATACTTCAGTATGCTGCAATTCGAGTCAATGAATCATTTGAGGTTATAGATGAGATTGAGTTAAAAATTAGAACCAGCCAAGGATTATTAACCTCTCCAGAGGCCATGCTGATCCATGGAATTGGCATTGATGATTATCATGATCAAATGTGCGAAATGGACGCTATTTTCCATATTCATCAATTGCATAATGTCCCAGGGACAATCAGCGGAGGTTATAATACCCTGGGTTTTGATGATGAGTTTTTACGTTTTTCTTTTTATCGGCACCTGCTTCATCCCTATAGTCATCAATTTAGTCAGGACTGTGGTCGTTTTGATGTTTATCAGATGCTGCCTTTTTATTATTTATACGATCGATCGGCGATTGAGTGGCCCTTGGTTGATGGGCGTATTTCGATGAAGTTAGAGCATTTGAATGAGGTTAATCAATGGTGTCAAGGAAAGGCTCATGAGGCGCTTCATGATGTTAAAGTGACCCTGGCGCTTACAAAAGCACTTTGGATGCATGATGCTGCAAAGTGGCAGTATGTTTTTGGGTATTTTAATAAATCAGAGGAGATGGATCGATTTTTAAAATTACCGGTTGTTGCAAAATTTGATGAGATTTCATGTCGGGGGGGGCTTTTAATCAGTGGACTGTTTGCCAGTAAAGGTTTTGTTCGTCCAGCGATTTATTTGGGCAAACATCAGTTGTATAAAAATCAAAGTCTTTGGTTATATCTGGATGAGCCAATTGACTTAAGTCAGTCGTTTTACCAATTTTTATGCAAAAAGAAGCAAGCAGAGGGGCCATTTGTTCTGCCAATGAATGAGCGTTTTTCTGGCGTGTTGTCAGATCAGCAGATAGAAAACATGAAAATTAATTTGGCCTTCTTACAAAAGAGTATAAAAGATCTGAATATTTTGCTTAAAGAGATTTTAAATCAAGAGATGCCAAGGCATGAGAATGTTGATGCGGATGCTATGTTATATCAAGAGGGTTTTAGAAATCAGTCTGACTATCAATGGGGAATTGATTTTCATGCGGCAACCCTTGATCAGAGAAACAAAATGTTGTTACAAGCGCCATCAGATCTGATTAAGGTGCAGGCAGCTAGAATGTTGGTGCGCAACTTTGCTATAGATTCTGACTCCCCCGTATATCAAATGGCATTGATGGGTCAAAGGGGCTGTGACCATAAAGGTTGCTATCAGCTCAGTGAGCATGAAATCTTAAAAAAAATTGAATATTTAAGATCAGGAGTATTGTCAAACAAGCAGGAATCTATCCTAAATGCCTATCATCATAAATTAAATCTTATTAAGTAGATTAATTTTGATGATGGTCATTTAATTGTAAATTGCATAAAGTTGGCAGGGTTGTCTTGAAAGCATATTTATTTTTAAGGTGTAATAAATTAGCAGCCTATTTTTTGGATTGATAAAGGAGAGAAATATCCCTCCTTTTGTATCAATTGATTTAAGGCTTAAGCACTACTAAACCATATTGCCTATCAAATTCTCTTTGATTAGCCGAGCTTGAGTGACGATTTGCCCATAAACCATATGAGATATGTGAGCTTGGCTGATCATTAAAAGCTTGAGCAGGTCTCATCTCATTTGGCACATGGAGTATTTGGCCAATAAGGTTTTCAGGCGCCATCAGTGGATTGTGTTGTTCAGCTGCAGTTAAAAGTTGCTCAAAATTATCTTGAGTGAGTAAATGATTTGGTCTTCCTGCCCATATCAAACGAGCTGCCTCACCTGATATGAGTGGTTTATGATTAGCAGAAAAGAGTGAAGTAAAATTTTGCTGGTTTAGAATCCCGCAGGTTGATAAATGATGAAGGGCGAAATGAACATTTGGATATTGGGCGATCAGGGCAAAATTGCCTTGGTTTAAAATACCACTCTTTTCCAAATAACAAAGTGCGCGGGATAAGCCAGAATGGTTAGGGCTTTGGGCTGCTATATTTTGATTCGCTGCTGTTAGCATAGCGTTCTTTTTTAAGCATGAAAGCACAGCACCCAAGTCAGTAGGATTAGGATCTTTGACAACTAGATTGAAATTATCTTGGTTTAATGCCTTGGCTTCTTTTAAATGGTACAGTGCACCACCCAATGAGTAAGGATGTTGATGCTGGATTGCTTGGGTATAATTTTTTAAGGTTAAGATACTGGCCTCTTGTAAATGGGAAAGAACCTGTTGCAAGTATTGAATTTTACCAGGAGTGAGGTTGAGGTCTTCGAGCGATTTCTGGACATCTTGGGTAAAAATGTTGGCTTTTTCTAAAGATAAAATAATTTCTGGACTCATTTTTTTCTCAATTTTTATTATTGAATTAATTTTACATTAT
>VGUW01000073.1 GCA_016874185.1 Gammaproteobacteria bacterium | reverse complement strand
ACAGATCATCAAAATATCCTCACAACAGGATGCTCACTGAAATTTATAAACACCTCATAACGTTATATCCAAAAACATATTTTTTTGGTATTCGAATCATCCATCACCCCAAAGAACAACCGATCCATCAGGAGCTGAGCATCCTGGGCCTTAGTCAAATTAATCAAATTGAAGAGAATAATATCTCCGTGTGGATCAATTCATCCAACGACATCTTTATCGTTCAAGCCGTCTGTCATCGTTATGAACGTGAGTTTTTAATGTGTTGTGATGCACAGCTAGGTCGCTACTTTTTCTATGCTTATGAAAGTATTATTACCATCCCAGTAAATGCCAATCACAAAGACTTAATGACTTACCTGCGGCAACTATCTTTGTGGTACACAAACCCTAAAACCACCACATCCATCTGGCTAACCAAATGTGAATCACTGCCTGGTTATAATCATTTCCAAGAGCAATTTCCACAAAAATTTCAAACCATCAATCAGGAATGTTCATTACCTGACTTAATGAATGATTGGATCAATCGCCTACATCATAACATTCTAAACCAGATCCCGATAAATATCTCTCCAACACTCAAAGGAGAATTTATTGGAACAGCACACCAGCTATCACATCTGCTGAAATCAATAGAACCTCAATTGAAGGGCAGGCTTGCCAAGCGCATTCACTTTGGCTACATTATGATGGTCAACACCACTGAAAATCATGACCTGCTGGATCGTTTATATGAACACTGGCGCGTTGCGCCAAAAGACCTTGTCATGACCACACCCTCAGGACACTCATGGACTGAGCTCTTTTCCTCCTTTCCTGAGCAAAACTCTTCACTTCAAGGGGTTTTTATATCACTGAGCCTGTTTACCATATTTGCCTTAACGGCCAAACTAATCGAGGAACGCAGTGGGCACCAAAACCACTTTCTCAAAGACAACCTATCCCAGCTTCCACAAAATATTCTAACCATCGAAAATCAATTACTTAGCGAAATGGGATCAACCATTGATCCAAAACGTCTGCTTCAATTGGCCTCGCTGCATCACTCCATGCTGAGTTTACCTGCAGACAAAGACCGCTGTCAAAAATACCAATCATTGGTGCAAAAATCAATAAATTGTCAACAAATTGATAATGTGAAACTCAACCCATTACCAGAGGATTTAATGACAAGAAGCCATCAAATATTTTCCTCCCTCTCTTCTGCTGAAAAAATAGACCTCATCACCCCACCCGTTGATGAGAGTATCCAAATATCCATAGAAAACTTTAATGCAGCAGAAGCCTGCATAAAAAATGAACTTCTGATGACATTCAAAGCTGAAATATTTCCCAAAAATCAATGCGCTTCTCAAATTAAATCCACCTATATATCCACGCTTGCCATGCAACAACTCGATCAAATTTCAAGGCACATCATCCCCATCAGCAGCAATGATCCGATTGATATGCTGATCAATAAAACAGAATATTACTCTCACCACATTGAAGAAATGATCGGTGACATCCCAAGTCAATTAAACCAACTTCATCTTTTAAGTCAATCTCACCAGCTTGATTATAAGATTCAGGCAAGGATTAAATCCCTTAATAATCTCACAAATTATAAAAAAGATATGGAAAAAACCTTAGAGCACGCCAATGCCTTATTGGAAAAAACCAAAACGAATACAAACTCTAAAATAGCTCAATTTTATAAAGATAGCATCATGACAGACCCCCTGCTAACAAAAACCCTGCTGCAAAAACCGCTCGATGCCAAAGAGGAGTGGATTCAATCAATTTACCATGTCATACTTGATAAAATAAAAGAAACTGTCGCCAAAAATATCCAAGCAGCGTATCACCCTCTTTATGAAAACCATGAGAAATTTCTGAAAAATAAATTTCCTTTAAACAGCTCAGCTCCAGATGCTGATCCAGAAGTATTTCAACAACTACTGTCCCCCAATGGAGCCTTCGTTGATTTCTTCAATACTCACATTATACCACTGGTTAATGAGCAACATACCGATTGGATTTGGGAAAACCAAACTGCATTTGCATTGCCCTTGGATAAAAATCTTTTAAATACTCAAATGCAGGTCGCGCTTATCAATGAGATGTTCTTTCATAAAAAACCTCAAATTTGGTTTGAATCATCCATCAAAATCACGCGATCCTCACCTAACCTTCAATTTGTAACAATTCAAACAGGCAACCAAAGCCAAACACTTCAAATAAACGCTGGCGCCCAAATCATCCGATGGCTATCGATGGAGCCCAACCATAATTTCAGCAGTATTGCACTGGAGTATACTGATGGTAGCAAATCACAAATCCCTTTCTATGGTGAATTCTCAGGATTACATTTGCTACAATCTTTGGAAATGATCAATAAACTAAGTAATCAACATTTCCATGTGAGAATTAGCAAAGATGAGGGTTGGGTCGAATTTGAAATACAACTGCCTCATCATATCAACCCGTTAATTAGTGGTATCAGTGATCAGCTCATAATGCAAGAGCGCATATTGACCAACTGATACAAGTCTTGCAATATCTACAACCGCAGTTGGGGCATTGACTCTGCCCTCAAATTTTATTAGTCTGCTGATCACCCCATTTTATTAATCTCATCAGTCTTTTACTGCTTTATTTCTAGTTTTAACTCGCCCCAAAAAGCCATCAGCTCACTACCCCTAATACTTACTTTTTCAATCAATTCAATCATGTTTTTGCCGGCATGTCATATTTAATTACTCTTCCCAATTGATAGAGTCAAGCTAAAAATTGACTTTAGCTAAATGCCCTTTAGCCACAAAATCACATGGAATTCCAAGTCAATTAAAATTAACCCCTGCTCTTAATTCTTTCTTAACCTGTTATTAATAAAGAATAAATAAAAAGTAATTATGATATCAAAAAACAGGAAAAATAATATGAAAAATAATAGTAACGCCAAAATGCAAACTGCAATTAGAGCTGTATGGGCAAATGGTAAAGATTTAGCTTCCAGATTTTTTTCAATTTTGTCGATGAATCCAAGTAAAGAAGCCGTAAAAGCTGCAGCCAGTGATTTCGTTGGTGAAGCAGTCCAGAAAGCAGTAGATAAAACTGAAGCACAAGCTAAAAAAGACATTGGAAGTACAACACAGAGCGTAATAAGTCATATTCAAGACCTAAGCAGACAAGCCAGTGAAAAATTAGGTAATTTAAAAACTGCTGCTACTGAAAAAGCATCAAGCCTAGTAGGAAGCCTTTTTGATAAAACCGAGGCTATAGCTGCTGGCGTCAAAACTCGCTTCGATGGTTTTAAACAAAAAATTAATTTCGCTGATGACCCAACAGGTTATATTAAGAGTAAACTAGTAAATTTACAAAAAGAGCAAGAAACCAGCTTCTCTTTTGGTCGATTTTTGAAAATATTGGTGTTAAATATTCTTTCATTTATCAGCGCTATCCTTTTCCCTCCAGCTACAGAGCCTGTAGCTGATCTTTCAGGTACACTTGCTGCAGCCTCCTTTACTCAACATGATCCTGCTCAAGTAGTCGAAAAAGTAGCCCAAAATCAAGGTCTGAGTAATAATTTAGTAAAATCATAATACTTAAAGAATCTAAAAATAGGCCTAATCAGCCTATTTTTTTTCACACTATGTTTTGCTACGCGAAACTGATACTTGTATTTACAATACCCTCTTTTATCACAACTGATTAAATACCCACACATTAACTACCATCAACCATGCCTAATACAAATCATAATTTTTATTGTGCTCTAAACTTTATCTGAATTGCCAGGGATGTGCTTTATTAAATAGCTGATTCAAATCAACCCATCATGAACTTGATTCAATCATTTAAATTTGTGCTCTTTTACCGCTGAGTTATTCCAGAAGCATCCATGTATTGATGAATCAATGCAATCACTTCAATAAACTCAGCTGGACAAGGCTGTCTATAAATCACCCATTGCAACAGCTCAGGATCAGAAACCTCAAGTAATTTAACAAACTGCTGCTTTTGCAAATCCGACATTTTTTCGTCATGGATCGCGTAAAATCCATGAAACACATGATCAAGCTCTAAAACCCCTCGGCGAATACGCCATGCAATGAACGACATTTAACCCCCAATATACTCTCGATTAACTCGATCGGACACATGTACCAACAGCTCATATGGACTTCGCTCACAGGCATTTGCAACCGCTTCAAGTCTAACATGATCACCCCACAAGGTGACCCATGAACCAATTTCAGGCAAATGACCCTCACTCTCACAAATACTCAACGTATCCATCGATACCTTACCCACCACTGAATAAAAGCGGGCATGATCTGCAACAAACAACGCTGCTTTTGAGATTCGAGGATAACCATCAGCATATCCAGCTGCAACAATTGCAATTCGCTCTGCCTTTAAAGCCACATAAGTCCGATCATAACCAACTGTATCTCCCTCATTTAAGTGTTGATGA
>VGUW01000072.1 GCA_016874185.1 Gammaproteobacteria bacterium | reverse complement strand
CAATGGATTTGGTTTTGATCCTGTCTTTAGGCCCCAGGGGTATAATAAAACATTTTCACAAATGTCAGAGGTGGAGAAAGGCCGAATTAGTCATCGTGGTATGGCAATTAAATCGATCAAGCAGCAATTTGAGTGCATGATCAAGCAGTAACCAGCTTTCTTGAGGTGACAAATAAAATAAAGGCAATGCCTAAATAAGTAAATCCAAACGAATTGATATGACTGCCTATCCAGTAGGGGGCAAAGTAAGTCACAAAGCTTGCTATGGCATAATTGATGAATGTGAAAATACTGCTGGCTTTAGCGCTATGATTTTTAAATGGTGCCAGTGCTAGTGTAATGCTGTTTCCTATTTGCATGCCTGTACCAATCATAAAGAGGAATATAAGTGCTATGCTAAACAGACTTAGCATGTGGGTATTTTTAAGAATCATGCTCATAAGTAATAAAAGAGCTGAGCATGTCAAACTTATGATTGCTCCTGCTTGAAGAATTGATAGCGGATTTAGATCTTTCTTCAGTAATTTCTCTGAGATAAATGGGCCTAAAAACCAGCACAATGCTACTGACCAGCAGGCATATTGATAAAATGCATCGCTTTGGATCAAATGTTGAGTGAAATAAAAACGGCTTTCTTCAAAGAAATAAAATCCGGTTGAAATCGAAAGTCCAGTGATTATTGAGTAAGGTGTAAGTTTTATAAGAGCATCTTTAAGATCAAAAGGGGCTTTTTTGATTGATTCAGGAATGTCTTTCATTAAGTTTCTATGAATTAAAATGGTTAAAAGAACACTTGTGATACCAATAGGGATGATAAGTAACTGCCAGGGTCCTGTTGATAAAAGGTACAGTCCAATTGTAGGTCCAATAGCAGGGCCTATGGCAATGGTTTGTCCGATTTTTGCACTAATAATAGCTCTTTCTTGAATGGTGTGATGTTTTAACAGGTAGGCTTGAGGTATAATTGATGCGGCTGCGGCACATGCACCGGAGGCAAAACGCATGGCATACAGAAATGGAAGATCTGGGGAGAGCGCACAGAGTATAGAGAATCCGCTAAAGCCGATAAAGGCAAAAGAAAGCGTGGTTTTAAGACCAGTCTTATCTGCGATCGGGCCCCAAATGACAGTGCCTAGAGTATAGCCCATGAGGTAAGTACTGATGGTCCATTGCGCGGCATGCGGGGAAGTATTGAAGGCAGCTCCAATGGCAAGAACTGCTGGAGAAAACATCGTCTCAGTAACATGAGGCAATGCAACGGAAAGGATTAGGATCCAGATAACGCTATTTGGCATATTGGTTCTTGGTTATCAGTATTCTCCATATTGCAAATATTAAGAAGATGCTAAAAAGAACAGTGAAAGTATGAGCGGGCTCTAAGTGTTTGAAGTTAATGAGTTGACTGGCTGTGAAAACAAAAATAATAGCAAGTAGCGTTAGCTGAAATGCTTCAGCTGCGGGTCTGTTTTTAATGTGCTCAAGGATACAGCCCAAAATTAATAGTGCGCCAAAACTGACACTCAGCAGAGTGAAGCTTTGGGGGTTAAAGGCATACATGAGTGTACCGCAAATCATCAGTGGAACGCTGAAGTAATAACAGGGGGGGGTTCTAAGAAAATGATGAGCGTAAAGTGCTTCACAAGCACCCAGAAATGCTGCAGGGAAAATATCCATTGGGTAGTGGTAACCCTTGGCAACCAGCGCATACCCCAGGCTGCATAACATAGGCACTGTGAATAATAAGTATTTTCGTCCCAGCGACAAGGTGAGTGTTAGCCAGAAAGTAGAAGCAAAATGCATATGTCCACTTGGAAATGCCCAGCCGGTGGAATTCGCAGTTACAGGCAAAGGGATTTGCCAAAGGCTCTTAAGGTAACTGTTGAACAAGGTGGCAAAAACGCTCATAAACAGCAGAAGCACCGCCAGGCGGTAATATCCGCAGGCAAGTAAAACGGTTAAGGTACCGATACAAAGGAGTTCTGAGCTCGGTAGAAGTAAAATGGTCAGCAAGTCATTCATCAAACCCATTATAAGCATCTTAGACATGATTGCAAGAATTAACATTTGGCTATGGACAAATTTCAAATTGATTGTTACATTAGCTGTAATGCGCCCGTAGCTCAGCTGGATAGAGTACTTGGCTACGAACCAGGCGGTCGGAGGTTCGAATCCTTCCGGGCGCGTTGATTTTTCTTATGAACAGATTGTTATTAACATTATTGGCCTCCTCATTGTTTGCTGAATCCGGGTTGAAGGATTATGCCCATAATCAATATTTTCCTGAGATACAGTGGCGTGTTGATCGCTTGATTGAGAAAATTGATCAATTCCCAGGTGAGCCCTGGCTGCTATTTTTAGATATAGATGAAACCATGATCAGTCATCTGGGATGGATTGAAAAAGAGATGGGTTTTAAGCCTCATTTGAAGGCATGGAATAGTTATGTGAATGAGGTCCGTGGTGAGAGAATTGATTCTGTCTTTCAGCTTTATCAGTATGCGCGGTCACGAAATTACCCCATTGTGATTGCCACTGGTCGCTATGAGGATCAAAAGCGATTAACTTTGGATCTGCTTGTAAAAAATGGCTATGAAGGTTGGGAGGCAATTTATTTCAATGATGAATCAATGTCTGTTTCATCCTTTAAAACCAAGATTCGATGTCTTTATTTTAAGCAGGGGTATTCGGTGATAAATGTGGGAGATCAGCTAACGGATATGGTGGGCGGGTGTTCTAAAATCTCTCTTAAGCTGCCCAATCCTTTTTACTCGAATGGCAGCTTGGTCCTTGATTAAAAGGTTTTAAAAAATCCGCAACGATAGATTCTTTCGATTCTTGGGTATGCCCTAGAAAAAAGGCAAATGGTTTTACAAACTGCTTGCATGCATTATAGCTGGGGATATCAAGCGCATAAGAACTTAAATGGTAAAGTGAAAAGCCAAATAGAGCTATACCAATTAAAGGCGATGGAATTGCAGTAATGACCATAAGAAGATTTGCGATCATGATCGGAAGTGTGCAGTTAGCCAGTGCTCCAACTG
The DNA here is from genome assembly GCA_016874185.1 of Gammaproteobacteria bacterium. Lineage (GTDB taxonomy): Bacteria > Pseudomonadota > Gammaproteobacteria > Comchoanobacterales > Comchoanobacteraceae > UBA1515. The sequence continues at coordinate 1,526 of VGUW01000072.1, read as the reverse complement.
CGATTTGTTGTAGTGCATAGAGCGAGGAGACACTTAAGGCAGCAATGTACATGCCTTTTTCATTTTCTTTGGGGTTATTAACAAGTTTAATTCCAAAAGTACAAATACCAATAAATGTGCTGAGCACTAAAAAGTCTGCTAAGAAAAGTGGATTTAAGGGGCCTAAAAAGGTGAAGTAAGGACTGATAATGTTGATCATAAGGTGTGCGGCCAATAGGCCTAGAACACCCAGGATGGATTTTACGTTGGTATTAATTCCAAATTCTTTCAATTTTTCTGGGATATTATTAGGTGTAATGTGGCAAAAGATCATGCGGACTGTGGGGATGGCAAGGCATAGCAGGCGAAATGGGGAAATGGGAAGGAATGGGGTTGCTAATGATAACAGTGTTGATAAAACCAACAAATTAATCAGGGTTACAAACGTTGTTTTAAGGGTTTTTTGATTAAATACAGAAGTTATATTACTTTTCATCATTTTCATCCTTTTCAATTATTTTGCAATAATTGTATAATGATTAAACATGTATTTCAAGTAATAGTACATTTTTTTATTTCATTAACTTGCCGGGCACATGTCAAGTAGGCTCTTAATTCATAAGTCGATGGGCTCCTGAGTTTCAGGCTGCTTGATTTTCTTAAAACGCTCAGTGAGTTTTTTACTTGATATCGCAATAGACTGTGCTTCTTGATTGGCCCGATGGATGTGGCTAAAAAATCTCTCAAGCCGAGACTCAAACCGATAAAAATCTGCACTTAGCTCCTCAAGTGTTGCTTTTAAGTCTTTGACATGCTGATGAGTTTGGTGGTCCCTGATTAGAAAACGGCTATTATAAATCAGTGTCAGTAAAGTGGTTGGAGAGCTGATGCAAACATGGTTTGATTGTGCGTAGATGAGCATATCAGGGAAGCGATTCATGACCTCGTAGAAAAGTGATTCAGCAGGAAGAAATAAAATGGCATAGTCAGTGGTTTGCGGTGGATTGACATATTTTTGGCGGATATCATCAATGTGCTTTTTGATGTCTTGCTTGAATAGATTCCAATGGTAATTGTCATTGGATTGAATTGCATTTTGGTAATTTTCAAGAGGAAATTTAACATCAATCGGTAGATCACCACAAGATGGTGGTAAGTGAATTAGGCAGTCAACTCGCTTAGAATCACCCATACTTGCCTGCATGGTAAAATGGCTGCGGGGTAAAATATTGCCGATTAGGCACTCAAGTTGCTGCTCTCCAAAAGCACTGCGTGCGCGTTTATCATTAAATAGCTGATTTAGTCCTACAATATCCTCAGTTAAGCGGCTGATGCTATGGTTGGTTTTTTCAAGTTCATTGAGTTTTTGGTGGATGTTTTGAAATACTTGGTGTGAGCGATCCAGTCCAGTGATAAAGTGCTCCCGCATGTCTGCACGAATGTGCTGCATCTGTTCGTTGAAATGAGTTTGTTGATGTGAGTTTTGGTTTTGGTTCAGTGAAAGCTCTTTGTGGATGCTTGAGAGTTTAAGAGCGTTATAAACAATG
>VGUW01000071.1 GCA_016874185.1 Gammaproteobacteria bacterium | reverse complement strand
TATACAAAAAAGCCTTGATTCATGAGCTTGACAATACTTTCTCTTTCAGATTGACTTAACCGCTTTAAATCCTGTTTGCCAAGTGGGCTGGCTACTTTTTTCTCAGTTATCATGAATTGGATGGTCTTTCCAGTAGGTGCTTGAGCGGGATGTTCAAAAAAATAATCCTTGGATTGTTTGATATTTGGGACTTGAATTAAATTTTGACCCTTTAATTCAATGTATGAAATGTCATAAGTTTTGGCAAACTGGTAATCGGCTTTATGATTGTCATAAACCGTTTTAATTTCAGCATCTGTGATCACAGGGGTGGGAAGGTTGATTTTATAGCGACTGAATTCTCGGGTTTGACCCTCAATGGCTTTTGCAACTTGAACGCTAAATGGATCGATGATCTCAGATTGCTTCAAAAGCTCAGCAAAGGCCAGTCTTCTCCACTCATCACTGGCTTGGCTAATTAATTGTATCGTGCTCATGCCATGATTAGCTGCCAGGCGCTCAAGCTCTTTTTCCGAGAGTTTGTCTGCATGAATCGCTGCTTTAATTTGCTGGATACTGGGTTCAAATCCCTGCTGTTCAAGCATTATGGCAATCCGAGTGGTATTTCGCCAATTGGCTTTGAACTCACTGGCAAGGCTATTTACAATATTTTTAAATTCGGGGTGATTTGGATCAAGGTCATATTGATGAATATAGCCATTGATAAAACGCTCAATTTGGTGACTGGAAATCGAGCGATCACCCATGTGCTCGTCACTTAAGCTGCTGCGTATGTAGTCAGTATCAAGGCCGTAAAAACCAATGCCCAAAGACAAAAGAACGATTAAACTGAGATTGAAATAACGATTTTTTTTGATGTTTAAAGTGGACATAGATGATCAAATCAATAATATGGCGGAGTGGACGGGGCTCGAACCCGCGACCCCCGGCGTGACAGGCCGGTATTCTAACCAACTGAACTACCACTCCGCGCTGGTGGGTACTGAGGGGATCGAACCCCCGACATTCGCCTTGTAAGGGCGACGCTCTACCAGCTGAGCTAAGTACCCGATACGCCAATTATATGTTTTACTAAACCTGTTGTAAAGCAATAATTGGCACTAAAAAAGCCTACTGATTAACAGCGTCTTTTACAGCTTTGCCCAAAGTGACTTTTGGAACTTTGCGGGCTGGAATTTGGATCGTTTTGCCAGTTTGCGGATTGCGTCCGGTTGTTGCTTCTTTGTGGATTACCTTCATGGTTCTATAACCAACGATACGGATTTCTTTACCTGCTTGCAGGGCATCCATCTCTGCCTGAAGCATCGCGCGCATTACTTTCTCGATTTGAGTTTTGGTTAGGTTGAGATTAGCAATTTCTGAAGTCATGTCGACCAGTTCTTTGAAGTTAACAATAGCTGTCATATTCATCCTCGTTTGAAAAAAAATTGTGTTACGTTTTATGGTTATAGCAGCTTGCAAATTTAGGTGTCAACACTTTTTTTGAAAAATTAATGCTTGAGGCCTTATTTTTTCTGGCATGCAGCGCAAATCGTGGATCTTTGCTTTTCAAATACCGATATGATTAAATCAATTAAATCCATGCATTTAGAATGGATTATTAAACAGATTCGTTAAAATCATAGCTGTCTGCAACTTCCATCCTGTTTTTGCACTCTTTGTCAGATAATCTTGATATAAATGCCAGTTTTAATATGATGTAGCTGAAGGCCAGGTCAACAAGTAAGTCCCAGCCAATTGTGATAAGGCCATAACCTGAGCCATATGTGGAAAGACATGATAAGGCCCCAAGTCCTGCATAATATGGAATAACCCAAAGGGCAGAGCGGGATTTGAATATGGAAATGTGGGCTGTTTTATTCCAGTATGAATAGCTGATGAAGGTCACGTAGCCTATCGCCAACCATATTAGCAGGGTTTTAAAGGCCTCCCAGCCTGACCAAAGCGCCAGTAAATTACAAGCATAGAACACAATCAAGCATCCAGTGAAATCCCCTGGAATGCGAAATGGACGGTTCAAGTTAGGCAGCTGATGTCTTAGTGAGTAAAGAGCAATAGGGGCAACACCATAGGCCACAAACATTGCCAGGGTTTGAAATCTGACAATTTGCTCCCAGGCACTTAAAGTAAAGAACATAACCGTACCAACCAGAAAATTTAATACCAGGGCTTGAATGGGTACGCCCTTTGGGCTAATGCGGGCGAAATTATTTGGAACAAAGCCATTTTTACTAATGGCATATACCAATCTTGCAGAGGTTGCAGTATAGGACAGGCCTGTTCCAAAAGGCGATATTGCAGCATCAACTGAGATTGTGGCGCTTAGCCACATCAGGCCAATTGATTTAACGATGCTAAAGATAGGTGCTGTGTCACCAGGATAGTTCAGAAGGCCCCATCCTTTAGTCAGCATGGATGTTTGTACACTGCCAATATAGGCAGCTTGCAATGATATATAGATGAAAAAACAGATGAGAACGGAGCCTATCACTGCGATTGGAATTGCAATGTGAGGATTTTTCACTTCGCTGGCAAGGCAGGTGGCCTCACGAAACCCCAAAAAAGAAAAAATACAAAAAGTCGAGGCCTCAAGCACACCCTGCCAGCCCATGGGCATAAATTCATGTGAGGTAAAGTTACTGAATTCAAAGCGCGTATTGAGGATCATGATAATCGTTATGATGGGAAAAATAAGCTTCCATATTGCGATGGGGGAGCTTAATTTCATCATAAACTGTACCCCAGCGGCATTGATCCAGGACATGAGAGCCAGCATGGAAATTGCGCAAAAAATACCAAAGTAGGTCAGGTGTGAAGTATTATCTATGACGTAAAAAAGTGCAGGAAGGCTTTCTGGGTAGTAGGGATTAATGTGCTGCAAAATCACCTGTACCTCTGTTGGAGCGCAGGCAACACAGGACAGCCATGCCAGCCAGCTCATGCCAAAGCTGATGGAGCTGCCATGAGAAAAGTGTGAATATCTTGCAATGCCCCCGGCGACGGGGAATGTGGTGGATAGCTCAGAGAAACAAAAAGCAATGACTATGATTAAAAGTGCACTGATGGTCCAGCTAATAATGCTTGCTGGTCCAGCAGAGGTTGCACCATAAAATGCGACCATCAGCCAGCCTCCACCAATCATACAGTTGATCGATGTCAATAATAAATTAACTGTACCAATGGATTTTATAAACTGATGATTTGCCATGGTGACTCCTATAGGTACATGCGTTGACTATAATAAATCGTTTGATTTTGTGCAAGGATATCGGTCATTCTATTCATATGATTCTCTGAGGTAGACATGCTTGCGGTATTGTCAGCAAAACAATTTTTTGATCATGAAGTTTTTGAGCTTATCAAGCCACTTCGTTTTGAGCGCGGTCAAATTTATTGTCTGGCAGGTCCAAACGGATGTGGTAAGACCACATTATTGGAATTGATGGCACACATTCAGCGGGGGGAGACAGAGATGGTGTTAGATGGTCATTTGCTTGGATTTAGGGATCATAGGTACTGCTCAGGTCTCACTTATGTATCGCTGCATGATCCGCTGCCGGATATTGTCGTTGATGCGTATTTGGCTGATCAGCATTTCAAAGCCAATCATTTGATCAGAAATATGCAACAGAAGTTTATTGGAAAATTATCAACAGGGGAGAGGCAGCTGCTTAGATTACTGCCCATTTTTCAGTATGCGGATTTTGTTTTAATCGATGAGCCTTTTAATGGACTGGACAAAAAGTTTGTTACAATAATCAGAAAGCAACTTCAGGCACTTGCAAACAATGGTGCTACCGTTATTTACGCCTCACATATTTTAAATCCAGATGATCAGGAGGTGGCATGTGATCAATGTATTCAAATACATTCGCTATGATAATGTTATTGGGTTTTATCTTTTATTGCCTGTCATATTGGCCTTTATGGCATTGATTCCGCTGGAATTTGACCCTTTGCAAAAAATGTGGCTTTTTTTACTTTGGTCGGTATTGATGACCAGGGCCAGTCCACTGATGCTTTCTCAGTTTATCAGTATTCGCAAATCAGATGTTTTGAATCCTGAGATTATGGCCAGGAAATTGGCACATTTAATATTAATACAATCTTTTGTGCACTTAATTGAAGCGGTTTTTGTTTTCCTGGTATATGAGTATATTTTAGATCATGAGCATGCCATATTTTGGGCTGTTGTTTTTTTTAGCATAGCCTCTGGCACAAGTGCACTGGTACTGCTTCTTAAGAAGCTCGGGCCGGTTTTTTCAAGACCTGTGGAGATTTTGTTCTTACTGGGCATGTTGATGCCACAGTTTTTCTTGATTTTAGTGCCTTATGAATCCATATTGGCGGGTCAGTTTGACGGGGTGATGTTACTGCCATTGCTGGGTTCACTGATATTCTATTTGATGATTGGGTTTTTATCATTATTTGCTGTAAGTCAGTGGTGGGCGCCATGAAGTCCTTGCAGAAAATTTGTCCTGATGTTAGAGTAAGTTTTGTTTTAGGCGCGTAGCTCAGCGGTAGAGCATCACCTTGACATGGTGGTGGTCGGTGGTTCGAACCCACTCGTGCCTATTTTTTTAACAAAGGAAAAATCGTGACAAATCAGGTGGTATCTGCGCAGTCTTTTTTAG
>VGUW01000070.1 GCA_016874185.1 Gammaproteobacteria bacterium | reverse complement strand
GACCGAGCCCTAGAATCGTTTCTTTTAAAATAACTTGTACCATTTTTACCTCTTTTAGCAATCTTTGTTTAGTCTGTCATCAAAAAACTGATATCGATTTCATATACCTGCGAAGATCCACAATGCAGTCTAATAAAACCAGTCCCAACACAATCAACCAGAAACCTGGAACAAGCAATTCTATCACAAACGATACAAAAAGCGCAATTAGAATTGCCTCAGGTCTTTTAAATTTTTTAACCTCAAAAAAATAAACCAACATTGATAAAAAACACAAATAAACCGGGATCTTCAGAATTCTAATCCACTGATAATCAAATGCGACTGCTGCCATCATCACTATAATATAAACATAGGATAACCGCAGCAAAGACGCCTGCTTTGCAAAAGATTGATAACCCCCATGTACCCAGGCAGAGACACGAAATGCAATCCACAAAATAAAATACAGATAAACACTCATGGCATTTAATGAAGAAATAACAGCCACATCAATAAATTCAATTCTATTTTGCCCAGAAAGATCAATGTCCTTCATCGGAAACCCTGAGGCAATGTCAGAAAGATATAGGCCATCTGAGTCATAAATCACCAGCAACAATAATACTGCCATTAACGCAATTGACTCAAAGGCATAATTCATTCTCAGGGTTCGATTAAAAATAAGTCCCGATAAAGCCATAACACTGACTTCCCACATTTGAATGATAACATCATTGACCAGACTAAAATAAATCTGATAAAGCATGCTTGCAACAGGGTTTAGACCACTGACATTTGGCATCAAGTATGGCTCAACAGGGGCATAAAAACCGCAGCCTAAAATAACCAGCATCAAAAGGGCCCACAACGCAATTCCTAAAATCACGTACCCTTCAATAAAAATAAATGCTAAAAAAAGCAAATGAAAAGCAAAAAAATTCGCATAGTATGATAGCAAATAAATCAAAAGCATAAAAAGCGCGCTAATCAGAGGCTCTTTGGATACCCCTAATAAAGCGCGCTTAATTTGCAATCCAAATTCTTGCATGTCTCTCTAATTTATTTGTGGCGATCACAATATGGCAACAGTGCCAAATAACGAGCTACCTTAATTGATCGAGAAATCTGTCTTTGCTGAGCAGCTGTTCTACCTGTGGTTCTAGCCGGCACAATCCGTCCAGTTTCCATCATTGATTCTCTTAAGATTCGCAGATTCTTATAATTAAACTCCTCATGTGCATTGGGCACCACTCTTTGGCGCTGACGCTCAGGCTTATCATCATCCTCAGGGAATTTAAACAGTGGCGACTTGTCTGTAATGATATAGTCGGTTTTTTGAACAAAATAACGTAAAATTGCCGTATTGTATTGTACATCTTCTCTAAATAGACCAATAGCACCCGCATCACATTCAATGTGAAAAAATATATAATGCGCCTTAAATTTCTTACCAATACTAAATGCCAACCGCATTCTTCCCCAGTCTTCAGCACGATAAACTTTCGCACCACGACCTTCAAAAGCAAGCTTTTGACGAGACATAATCTCCTCAATTTGCTCACTGTGGTCTGGATGAACCAGGATAACAATTTCATAATAACTCATAAATGACTCCTTTGGATAAACTGTAGCTGCTTAAGGCAGCAGGAAGAATCCATTATGGCGCTAACCCAATTAAAAATCAACGGTTTTGACTGCTTAAATAGAGTACAATGCCAGTAGCCACTGAAACATTCAAGCTTGGGAAATCTGCTTGAGTTGGTAAGCAAAAGACCCAATCACTGGACTTTAGCAGACTTTCTGAAACACCTTTCTGCTCATTACCCACAATCCAGGCAATTGAGCCTGATAATTGGCTTAACTCTAAAGTCTGGCCATGCTCAGATGTTGCTGCTACCCAAAACCCAATATCTTTGAGTTGACGCACCATCTGCCCCAGATTTCCCATGACAATCTTAACTCGAGCTAAGCCTCCAGCAGCAACTTTTGCCACTGTGCTGGTTACCTGACATGAAGCATGCTTAGGCATTAAAATCACCCGAACCCCAAACGCGCAAGCGCTGCGTATACATGCCCCAACGTTATGTGGATCTAGCAAATGATCCAAAATCAAACAGCTCTTTTCACCCTCAAGTAATTGAGGCAAATCTTGTGCTGAATAAATTGGCAAACGAACCTTAGCCACAAACCCTTGATCCGCAGCATCCTCATCTTGTGGCCTTAGGGCCAGCTGCTTTATAGGAAATACCTTACCTAAAAAATGAGGGTACTTTTTGCGATCTGAAAAAGCCTCTAAGGGCTTAGGGCCCAGATACAAAGATTCGATCAGCTCAGGCGATTGATCCAAAAATTCTTCCACACTATGACGACCAATCACGGTGATTTGTTGAAAATTTGACAAAATAATATTTCCAATTCACTATGGGGTAATGTTACGGATTTTTTTTAATGAAACAAGGGGACTTTCATGCACTTATTTGCCACTGTTTTAATCCTAATAAGTACACAGCTAGTTGCGGCTGATCGAGCCAAAGTCTACACAGTCTTCGGAAAAATGTATACTGTACTTGATAGCGCTGATAATTACTCCGAAACAGGTATCGCATCATGGTACGGTGAACAATTTCATGGCAACCCCACTTCCTCAGGCACAATTTATGACATGCACAAAATATCTGCAGCACACAAGACTCTACCCCTTGGGTCTTGGGTTAAAGTTACAAATCTGGAAACCCAAAAACAATTAATGCTTGAAGTCAATGACCGAGGCCCTTTTGTGAAGGATCGTCTAATTGACCTTTCACTAGCAGCTGCAAAAGAGCTGGATATTATTAAGGCTGGCACCGCGAAAGTGCGTGTGGAATCGATTCGCGCGCCTAAAAATCTTGCCAGAGAAACAACCCCGCATTTGTTCCAAATAGGTGCCTTTAGGAATATTGAAAACTTAAAACATCTAAAACAAAGCATGTTATCGGATAGCTCACTCAAAAATGTCACATTCAAAATTGAAAAGAACAATGACCTGTATAGGCTTTTTGCATCCGTTCCAAGCAATAATTTAAACGAAATTAAGGCCTGGGGAATCAAGAACCATACAAAACCCATCGAAGTTAAAACTGGCGTTTAGCCGCTTTTTCACTTACAATACGCTTGGCTAAACTGAGCACAATCATGATTAAAATCCAAATCCCTCTTCTGGCTGCAGCGATCTTACAATCTTGCCTTGCAACCCATCTATTTCCTGATTCACTGAAGCAACACTTTTTAATCCCCAGCAATCAATCCTTGTCTGCTAAACACTTCATTCTGCTTGATGGCGAAACCCTAAGCATTCTTGATCAAAAAAATGCTGATCAAAAAACGGCCCCAGCCAGTCTGACTAAAATGATGACAGTTGAAGTCGTTAGCGAGGCTTTAGGCCGCGGCAGTATCCAATTAAGTGACCTGGTTAAAGTTCCTGAGCGGGCGACTAAGATTGGTGGATCGAGTATGTTTTTAGAAAGCAATAGCACCATACCCCTGTCTGAACTACTCAGAGGCACTATCATCGCATCTGGAAATGATGCGACTTATACCTTGGCTCAATACATTTCTGGTAGCGAAGAGCAATTTGTCGAAATCATGAACACAAAAGCAAAGTCAATCGGCATGCATAACACCCATTTCGTAACATCCACAGGCATGCCTGATCCCAATCATTTCTCCACAGCCCATGATATGGCTCTCCTCGGAGTTAACGTTATCAACAGCAACAGAGATATTTATAAGCTCTACGGTGAGAAGTGGTTCACTCATAATAAAATCAAACAAAGCAACCGAAACCGCCTTTTATGGAAAGACCCCAGTGTTGACGGCATCAAGTCCGGACACACCACTGATGCAGGTTACTGCCTTGTCAGCTCAGCACAAAAAGGTGATATGCGCCTTATTGCAGTCGTGATGGGCACCCCAACTAGCTCAAACCGTGACCAGGACTCACAAAAGCTGCTGGATTATGGCTTTAGATTCTTTAAAAGTCATGTCCTATTTGAGCAAAACAATGTTGTTGCCTCCAGGCCCATTCAATACGCAGAAGATGAGGTCATTCACGCCATAACCCCAACAGCCATCAAAATCATTATCCCTAAAGGCAGTGATCATGAGCTTCGCACAAAAATACAATGGCGTGATGATCTATCAGCCCCCATCCAGAAAGGTGATACCATAGCCACATTGCAAGTATTCCTTCAAGACACCTTGATTCGAGAATTTCCACTGCAAGCACAAACCAATATCAACGCATCAAGTTGGCTTAAATCCAAATGGCAAGCAATCAGTTATTTCACAAACAGTTGGTTCTAATATGCACAGCGTTTATTTAAATGGCCGATTTATCAAGCCTGAACAAGCAGTTGTATCCGTTTATGACCGTGGATTTCTTTTTGCAGAAGGTGTCTATGAGGTTATCGCTTTTCAAAATCAAACCTTAATAGACTTTGCTTTACATGAGCAAAGATTAAAAAATGGCCTACAGGCTATGGGCATCAAAGTCTCATTGGATATCCAGCTCATTTTTAGCAAACTGATTAAAAATAACTCTTTCGGCCAGCAGCAAGGTATCATGTACATTCACATTACCCGTGGAGGCAGTTCCGAAAGATCTCATGCCTATAATGAACACGACCAGCCCTGTATTTACTGCGATATTAAGACATTGTCACTGCCAACTTACCCTAAATTTGAGCGATTTAAAGTCATCACATTAC
>VGUW01000069.1 GCA_016874185.1 Gammaproteobacteria bacterium | reverse complement strand
TTGTTTTTTTTCATAGGATTTTATTTCCCACTGATCAATATTTAACCCCTCTTTTTTAATATGATCATAAATCATGCTCTGCGCATCTTGCTCTGACACTGGCGGAAAATAAACATTGTCCTTCACTTCGTGGGAAAACCCCAGGGGACGACCATCTAAAGTATACTCATAAATGGATTGACCACTGTCTTGATTGACCTGCACATACCAACGGTACAAATGTTTGGCATGATCATCTCTCAATGTTGTCATCGCCTCGTCAGTTTTTACATATCTGGCGTATAGCTCTAGATCACTTTGTGCACTCACCTGAGCTGAAACCTGTAACCCAGGATGAACCTGTGCCACTTGTCTTATCATCTGCTCATAACCCAGGTGAGGCGGCAGATCCAAAATGCCAAATACAGGTTTAAAATAAAGGAAACACAAAACAAGACCGGTCATTAAAAACCCGAGATTTAACATCGTTTTTTGCTTTAACATCATTTTAAAACCTCTCTTTTCCTTGGCTGCACAATAACCAAAATCAATGCACTAAGTAGCGACAATAAAACAATTGCAGCACCCAGTTTAATATCAGCTCGAGCCATTGGCAAAACCCATGATAACCAATATATCAATGGAAAGCTAGCACATGGAACAATGATACGCAGGCCATACAAACGCATCAACCGAAGCCATATTGGATATGCGACAAAGAATAACATCAATAAAGCAGCTGATTGAGTCGGGGTAGCCGCATAGTAACTCAAGCCTAAAGAAAAAGTGATTATAAAACACACATGCAAGACCATACCACCCTTAACCAATACACGCCCCCAAAAAGTAAGTGCGCTCACCAGCAGCATCCAATACAACATCATCATTGATGGAAACACCCCTTGATGGGGCAAGAAAAACAACCATAATCGATCCAGCTCAATGGGAAGGTCATCTTTGGCAATGGCCAGGCCAACATACAAGATCCAAAATAAACTTCCTACCGCCCCCGAGACAGTCAAGGAAAACAAACTAAGTGGCGGATTATGCTGTTGCAAATGATATGAGCCGACAACCATTCCACTTAAAAGCAAAGCATAGACAGCAACCTGAATAATTGGAATCACTGGATTAAGCCAGCTTTGCTGATCATCCAAAACCCAGTCGAAGGTTTGAGCATTAATTACTTGCTGATAATTTACGAAAACAAAAACACCGATCAATAAAAACGACAGTATGTTAATCCCCGTTGGCTCAACCAGTTTTGCCACTCTTCGTCCAAATACATAAATTGCAATCAACAACGATGAAACCAACAAAATTTTAATCGCCGAAACACTAGAGCCCATCCGCCAAATTGACCAGTATACTTCATTCTTCATAACAGGTGGTTTAATATCCAAGTAAACACCCGCACTGCTTGAGCCATCAATATCAACCCTTGCATTTAACCCGATATCACTTGAGGCCAAATATCCAGAAATATCATACCAAAGTTGCCATCGTGGATAACCGGGTAATGCCTGCTTGAGTGTTGACATGGTTAAAGACAGCTGCCTGGGCAATAAGTTAACATTTTCACCAATGGCTGTGATTGCAATTTCTTTTGCCTCACTTTGTGCAACTGCCCGATTTATTGTATGATGCAGGGCATGAACCTGCGTCCACTGACGGTTTTGACAGATCAGTGTTTCATAAACAATGCTTTTATCCAATTGGTAAGTGAGTGTCTGCCAGCAGCCCCATTTAATAAATGCCGGAATCAATTGCTGCCATCCATTTGCATCTGCCTCCCTAACTCCCTCAAGAAAAAACAAATCCAATGGGGCCATTCGTGCAATTGTGCGCATCTGATTATTCACTTGAACACCCCTTAATCTGAGCACCTCATGAGTCTTAGCAATTGCCTCATGATAGGCGATAGGTACCAAGCGCGTGTTTTGTGCCAAAGACCAATCTGATAATTTCAGCCCCAGCCCTAAAACGCCAATGGCCAGGAAAAGAAAATGCCGAGGAACAGCCCCCACTTGTAAGGTCTCAAAAAGCACCATAGGCTCACGCTTTCTCAGGGAGTAAGCGCCGATTGATAAATATTGGGTCTCAAATATGATTTGCAAAATTAACATGACAATTAACAGCAATAATACCAGCCCCCCCAAATAAAACTGAAGCTGCGGGTTGGGAAATGAAATGATTAAATCACGCATCAAATATGCAATTAGGGTTGGCCATAATCCAAAACACCAAAACAACGCACTGACTAAAATACTACACCCAACTGCCACAGAAAATGTAACTGCACCCATTTTTAACAATAAAAACCCAGAACTCACCAGCGCCGAAAATAGAGCCATCAAAAGCCATGGCGCCCCAATTAATACATTTCCAACCAATAATGGCAATGCATGAAATATCAAAACGGACAGAATCACTGTCAACACTGGAGATTGTGGAAAAACACTTAAATACAATGGTTCAATATAATTAACCTGCACGCCAACTTGCAAAAACCCAGCATACAGCGCCATCACAACCCCCACACGCACTGTGTTATTGGTAAGTGCCCTCAAACTATGCCAGGCTTTCCATGTAATGCGATCAGGAAAGGTTGAGCGATACAATGCATCTGTTACCAGGAGGGTGAGGTACAAAAATGGGTACACCCTCATTATCGGCTCCACACTGAACTCAAATTTCAAATCAGTCATCAGCACTGTGATAATTTCCACCAAGAAAACCAAAATGGTTAAGATCAGCGGATATCTAAAATCAATTAAGTGCTGAATTCTGGCATGGTAAAACCCGTAGCACAAAGCCAGCAGCACAATCGGTGTGAAATCACTGACCAGTGATGAAACAAACTGCATCACTCAAAAACCTGCTTTGACCAGGGTTGTTTAAAATAATTTAATGAAACTTGTTGTTGTTGATTGGGCGCAAAATCATGCTCCCAACGAACTCCAGGTGGCATTGACACCAAGACCGTGTCAGGGCAGGCTCCAACCTTGAAGCCAAAATGTGTGCCGCGGTCATACAGCAAATTAAATTCAACATAACGACCTCTTCGAATACTTTGAAAAAATTTTTCATCCTCTCCGTAGGGAGTATGCATTTGTTTTCTTACAATTGGAAAATAAGTGGCAGTTATCTGCTGACCCAAATCTCTAACAAAATCAGTAATCGCATTTGCATTTCCCGAAACATTCTCAAAAAACAATCCACCAACACCACGGTGCTCTTTTCGATGTGGTAAATAAAAATAACGATCGCACTGCGCTTTTAGCGCTGCATAATCCATATGATGACGTTCACAAACTTGCCGACAACAATCATGCCAAAAACGAACATCATCTTCATCCACATAACAAGGGGTTAGATCCAGTCCACCACCAAACCAGTAAACGGGCTTATCCTGCAAACAGAATAACCGCAAATTAGCATGCATTGTTGGCACAAATGGATTATGAGGATGAAAAATCATTGAAATACCACAGACTCTAAAAGGGGCATTAACATGCTGATCTTGGTCTGCCAAAGCAACTCCAGGCAGCCCCTGCGACTCCATGGCCGTAACATTGATCGCAAAACGTTCAAATACCCAATTATGCCCAATCGCAGCACAATGTTTGCGAGAAATGGTATCTGTTGGCACCAGTTTAACCTCGGCAGAGGTCAAATCGGCCACTTGATCACAAATTTTAGTCTGCAGTTGAAAAAAATACTCTTGTATTTGAATGAAGTTAGGCAGGCAGCTCATGGGCAAAAATCTTTTTGATTTGAGGCATCAACAAAAATGGCTCAGGACAATGAGCCTTTAAATAGACATCCACTTGAGCCTCAGTTTGAGCGATTAATTGACAAAATGCGTCCTGACTTAAAAAATGAGGTGCCGTTTCTTTGGCATCTTTGATACCTTGATCTTGGAAATCATCAATGCACTGATAAGCAATCCCCATCAACCTGCCAATTTCCCAAATATCACCCTCAACATGCGATTGCTTACAGAGCATTCCTAAGGCCAGACAAAGACCAAAAAGACGCCCGGTCTTGGCAGCATGTAATTCAAATAATTCATCCAGTGAGTTGATTTTGACATGCAAATCAACATACTGACCCCCAATCATGCCCTCAGGACCAAAAGCATAACCCAGTGCACGAATCATAGATGCCACATTTGGGTGATCAGTACTGGCAATCCATTCATAAGCCAAAGAGATCAAAGCATCACCAACCAAAATCCCAATAGCTTCTCCAAATTTGGCATGAACAGTCAATTGTCCTCTGCGAAACTGATCATTATCCATGGCAGGCAAATCATCATGAACTAAACTGCAGGCATGTGCCGCCTCAACAGCACAGGCCAAACGCAGTGCTTGCTGATCAGTGGCACCCCAGGCCAGACATGCAACATAAGTTAACTGCCCACGGTATAGTTTTCCACCTAAAAGTGCCCATAGCATAGCATCTTTTAGGACACAGGGAGCACTCAGTGTAGACACTAATCGCTGAAGTTCGATATTAATCTTGCTCATGCTGGTCTTCCCCAAGCAGAATTTCGACTCGATTTTTTGCCTGATCAAGCGCCTTCTGACAGGATTTCACAATCCCAACGCCCTTTTCAAAAGCGGCTAATGAGCCTTCAAGGCCAGTTTTAGGATTTTCAAGCTGCTGAATAATTTCCTCAAGATCACTTAAGGACTTCTCAAAATCAATTTGTTTAACCATAAATACAACAGGTTTTTCTTACCAGTCATTTTATCAAGCAAACCATCA
>VGUW01000068.1 GCA_016874185.1 Gammaproteobacteria bacterium | reverse complement strand
GGCCTGCAAAAGGTGATGGCGGCTCAGTTGCTCTCAAATGATGCACGCAATCAGATGCTAGAGGCGATGACAGAGGACGTTTCAAAATTGGTTCTGCGTCATAATTTTGAGCAGAACGTCGGATTAAGTGTTTTGCAGGTAGGAATTGAAAAGCATATTGACGCTTTTATGCATTTTATGGAAGCAGCTGAGGCAGCCGGTCAACTTGATATACAGCTTGAATTTTTGCCAACCAGAGATTTGATACAATCAAGAGTCGCCAGAGGCAGTGATGTATTGACCCGTCCTGAATTAGCTGTGCTTATTGCATATAGTAAAATCATCTTAAATGAAGAGATAATGCGTGCATCAGATTGGCAGAATTCTCAGGTACTGGATAACCATATTATGTCATTATTTCCAGAAAGATGTGGTCAGTATCGTCAATACTTTGTAGGACACCCTTTGAGTAAAGAGCTTCTGGCGATGAGCTTAAGCAGTCAATTGGTTAATATAACAGGTGTTACCTTTGCTCACTATATGGTGGATGGTGTGGGTTTCCTCATATCTGATGTGCTAAGAGCATTTGTATGTGTGATGCGAATATTCCGTATTGAAAGCTGGCGTTCCATTTTATTTGATTTGATTCCCAAACTGGGTTATAAGCAGGTTGAGCTGCAGCTGGCTGAGCTTGGTCGATGTGTGCGTAAGGGAATGCGCTGGATGCTTTATAATGTCTCTGATTTTTCTAATATTCAGGGCCTAATTGATCAATATGCGGATGTGAGTGATTTGGTGATTCATTCTGGTCAGTTTTTGTCGGGTGGTGCAAAAGCACATTATGAAAAAATATTGGCGATCTATCAGCCGCATATTGATTTAGAAAAGGCCGGCCAGATTGCTTCAATCATAAGTTGGGTACAGTCATTTGAGGTGATTTATCGCTCTTCAATGATTGGACTGCATCCTTTGGTGGGGCAGCGCATTTATTATAGTTTGGCTAAAAAAATGTCAATTAGTACATTAAGAACTTACATGGTTAATTTGGCCACATTTGATCAATGGGATCTTTATGAAAAGCAGTATCTTGATCGACAAATGGATCAGTGTATTGGTCGATTGATGGCCTGTGTTTGTTCACAAGAGCTGTTGGATGGATTGGATGAATCTGTGGTGGAGCGATGGCTTGATAAAAATTCACAGGTACATGATCAGTGGGTCAAGGTGGTCAAGAACGTAAAGTCCGCATCTGCGGTCAGCTTTAATATGGTGTCTTCTGCAGTACGAAGTTTACAGTCTATCATCGAGCGGCTTGAGGAGCGTTAAGATGAATTGGATATTGCCAAAAACTGTTCAAAGTCATGTTTTGACAGTTTTGGATATACCGGTTCATTATCTTAGCTGCGGCTTGAAAAATGATGGACCTGTGTTAGTGCTATTTCATCCAATGCCTTTATCCAGTTATCTTTGGGTGCCTGTGCTTGAGCGTCTTGCGGATGCCGCGTATTGCTTAGCGCCAGATCTTTTAGGTTTTGGCATGTCAGGCTACAAAGGCAGTGACTACTCTGTTAAAAATCAAATTAAGGTCATGTGTGCATGGCTCAGGCTATTGGCTAAAGACCGGCCGTTGATATTGTTAGGGCATGGTTTAGGCTCTGTTATTATGCATGGTGTTGCAGCGGCTTTTAGGCAGCAGCTTTGTGCTATAGCCATATATGAGGGTTATTTAACTCCTTTAACGGGATCCTGGGATTTGGGATTGCCTGTAGAGCAACTATATCATCTGGTTTTGCAAAGTAGCTTATACCAAAAAGTTGTGGTTGAGGACTTTATGATGAGGGTCTTTTTATCGATTATTGCAGAAGGGAAGTTGTCTGAGCAGGATATTGCTATTTATCGGCAACCACATCAGACGGAAGATACCAGGCAGGTATTTTTAGATACTTTGCTTCAGATGATGTCTTTTTCTGCAGAAAGTGAATTTTCAGCTGCGATTTGCTCAGGGTTAAGTGTTTATCATGATCCTCAAATAAAGAAGGTTCTGATGTATTCAATGCCAGGTTTAATATCAGGACTTTTGAAACTTGATGAATTTAGAAATCAATATCCCACAGTGTGCGTCGTGGAGGTGGGTGAAAGTGTTTTCTTAGCGCCGGCATTTAATCCTGACGGATTTTCTGGTGTTATTATTCGTGATCTCTTATCTCAGAAATCAGTAAGGGACTGATCCATGGATCGTAGCGCTTCACTGTTTTACGATCTGCGGATACGGTAAATTTAGTAAAATTCCAAAAAATAAAATTCTTAAGCAGCTTTCGATCAGATGCTTGCTTGAGTGCTTGATAGACAGGGTGGGTATTTTTTCCATTTACATTTAATTTTTCGGTAAAAATGATGTTTTCTGAATTGTAATGATGACAAAGAGTCTGGTTTGAGCCAGGTTCTTGCAAAAACTGATTGCAGGGGGAGAGGATGATCTTTAGCGAATTGTTTTTCAAGGCAATCTTCTCAAGCTCATGCAGCTGGGGCGAAAATCCACAAAATCTGGCAATATTGCAAAACAAAAGAGCGCTTCCTTCAAACTGTTGCCAGTCAAGCGCTTTTAAGTGGATGTCTAGTAATTTCAATTGGTTTAAGTGAATCATTGTCCTTCAGAGCTGGCGTCCCCAAGGGGATTCGAACCCCTGTTACCGCCGTGAAAGGGCGATGTCCTAGGCCTCTAGACGATGGGGACACATGGAGCTAGGCGGGATCGAACCGCCGACCTCTTGCGTGCCACGCAAGCGCTCTCCCAGCTGAGCTATAGCCCCTCTGGATTGAGTCAATATACGATTATTGTTGTGATATGTCAATAGCTCATGCTATGGTGAAAAAAACCAGGGAATGTGATGAAAAAGCGTGCGTGTATCTTAATCAGCCTAATCCTTTTTTATTTGGCAATTCAATATTATGTTGCCCTGCAGGTTCAAAGGGTCATTACTGCTGCCACAGCTTCTACTGCAAAGATTAAAATTGGATCAAGTGGGATTTATACGGATGTTAGGTTTCAACAAGGGGATACAAGTTTAACTGGTAAGGTTTATCTCTCATGGCATCTGATGACCATTAATGGATTTGGTCATTGGGCTTTTGGCGCTCAAACTATTGATTTTGAGTTGATGTTGGATCAGTTTTGGAGTTTGCAAAGTGCTGTGACATGGGCTGATTTGCAAAGCCGGTTAGCAAATCGGATTAAGAACAATGCTGCAATCGGTAAAGTGTTGTTGAAGACTGATCATTTGAATTTAGGGCCTTATTACCTTAACCAAATGGAATTAGAATTAAGCTTTAGGCATGGTCTTGAGATACTATTATTTAAATTAGAGAAGCTTAATTATCAGGAATTAAATGCTGAAATGGCCATTGATGGCTTTGGATTTAAAGCTCAACTACCGATATTGCAAGCATATCTGAATCAGCAATTGCCAGAGGAAATGGTTGGGCATTTTGATTTTTCCGTCGACAGGTCTGATATAAAGGTGCAGGAGAAGTCGGCCCTTCATTTGGAGGGGTTGGTTTATAAAATGGATATAGAAAACAAAGCAGGTAGTGCAACATTTTCAACCAGTGCCAATCATGCGCAGGTGCATGTTATCGATGCTGATTTGGCACTGAATGTGTTTAAAAACATGCTAGGATTAGATAAATCTTTGATTGGGCAAGTCATTAAAAGCAGGGTTTTTTCGAATTTACAATTTTGGCAGCAGGAGGGTGCGCATCAAAGCAATGTGTTGATGAATTACTCTATGAATGTTCCTTCTCCATTACCTGTTTTAGCAGACTGCTTGAGCAAAGATTGCCGTGGTAAAGTGTCATTTCAGCAGAAGCGTAAATATTTGCAAAAAGGCATTGATTCGGCAATCACTGCAGATCTTGAATTTCACGATGGTGTTGATTTTAAAGTTACTTTTAATCGAAGTTTTTTAAATCCTGCCGAGCGTAAAGCATTTTTGAATATTCAAAAGCAGCAATTCCAGCACTCATTTCATCGCTATATGGATAATGGCGGAAGATTTTCTGCTCTTTTGCAATTGATGCCTGACTCAGTCAGTGATTTGGCGCATGGTTTTATTGAAGTTGACTCAGGGGCATTCACATTGGCAATTGAAGATCGAAAAACACTGGAGTCTGATTTTAAAGAATGCATCATCAGTCAGGGGGTATTGTGTGAGAAATTGGCGAAAAATATCGATATTTCAATGCATTTTTCATGGATTGAGGGCGGAAGATTTTTGATTAAAATCATGCAGGGTCATGAGATTAGGCTACAGTTAATGGGGGAGGAGGGGTTTAAAATCAAGCCTGTGATTAAGTCCATTCTTAAGAAGATAAACTATGATATTACCCCAGACTTGCTAGATCAGCTTATCCTTCACAATGAAATTGATCTTGTTTTTCAAGGTCATGGCAACTGGTTAATCAATGGAAAATTACTGGATAAACTTGACTTAAACCCATCTGCAAAGCAATATGATTTTTTAGAGCAGTAATGCATTGGTACAGACCATCAGTATAATTGGAGTAGCGATGAATTTTGTGGAAATTCCAACAGATAGTTTAAAGGGTTCAATTGAGCTTTTTTGTCTTAAGCTAGGAGCAAAGTTGGTTGAGCAAACTGATCATTTTGCGCACCTTGAGTTATTTGATCAGGACATTATATTTCATTTTGATCCTTCTTATCGTCAAGAAAAAGGGCCTGGATTTTACTCATTTTTAGTTCCAGAGGAATCTGACTTTAAGAGGGTTTTTGATCAATGTAATGGTCTTGAGTTTGTGCGTCCTCTTCG
>VGUW01000067.1 GCA_016874185.1 Gammaproteobacteria bacterium | reverse complement strand
CATTGAGCAATCCACGCAAGTGGTCAAATGGATTAATCGATTTTCATGGGCAGCGATTTTATACCATCTGCTGATTTTATCATTGGTCAATGGTGGATTTTTCTTATTATTTGCCAGCTCATTGCCCGAGATGATTGGAAGTATTGTCATGTGTATATTTTGTGTGACTTCTGGGTTTCTAACTCATAAATTGAGTGGTTCGGTGCAATTACAGTCGGATCAATGTCAACCCTTATCAAGCAGTTACTGCCATCATCCAATGAATCAATGCCCTTCATCTTGCTGTCATAATTTAAAGATTAAAGCCCATGCTCAAGAGCATAAATGCGCTCCTTTTTCAGCTGCGCTAGGTGTCTGATTTGCATAGGCCAATGATGACATGGTTAATGGGATTTTTGATCTCAGGTATGGTTTATGCATTGATTCAGCCTGAGTATGATGAGGCTAAGTATGAGCAATGGGTGCTGGAAAATGGTCTTCGGGTATTGTTGGTCAGTGATTTAAAAGCTGAAAAATCTGCTGCGGCCATAACTGTTGCATGTGGGCATTTAGATAACCCCAAAGCTTATCCAGGTCTGGCACATTTTCTTGAGCATATGTTATTTTTAGGAACCAAGCAGCATCCAGTAGTGGGTGAGTTTCAAAAAGTGATTCAGGCGGCCAGTGGATATACCAATGCATTTACCACTCATGAGATGACTGCCTATCATTTTAATGTAATTCCATCGGCATTTTCCGAGGCCTTGATGCGTTTTTCTGAATTTTTTAAAGACCCATTGCTTGATCCTGCTTATGTTGATAAGGAGCGCTCCAGTGTTGATGCAGAGTGGAGAATGCGTTTTGATCATGAGGCTGTGCGGTTTATTGCAGTGGATAAACAACTGTTAAATCAGGCGCACCCATACACAGCATTTGATGTGGGCTCATGGCAAACTTTATCTGGTCCTGCGCCTTTGATGGTAAAGGTGTTACAACAGTTTTATCAACAGTTTTATGTGGCCAACCAAATGGCATTGGTGCTGGTGGCCCCTGAACCTTTAGCAGCATTAAAACAGAAGGTGATATCAGCTTTTTCGGGTATTCCCTCTGGGCAGAAAAATATTCGCCAGAGGATCGCCATTGAGCAAGAGTCGGCTGCAAAAGATGTCCAGATCAAGTCACTGGGTCAGGATGCATCGTTGATTTTGTCTTTTCCTATGATCAATGTGCTGCAATCATATCCTCAGGCATACCGCTATTTGTCTTTTCTGATAGAGCGGACGGATGCGCAGGGACTTTTTGAAAGGATGAAGCCTTTGGGTGTTGGTGAATTGTCATCTTACTTTTTTGCTTATGATGAATACCAGGGTGCCTGGGTGATTGAGATGAAGCTCATGCCTGGTGGTGTTGAAAATAAAGATAAGATCACAGCATTTGTCCTGGCTTATTTGCAGGCTATGCGCGCAGATGTGGAGAATCCCAAGTTATTTGAGTCCCTTAAGCGATCAGGTCAAAAAGCTTTTGATCATCTGCAAAAAAGCTCAGAGCTTCATTTTGCAATTGACCTATCACAGCAGCTCTTATTCCAAGATGAACCACTGGCCTTTGGGGAGCTGCTTAATCATACACCTTATCAGCTCAGTACCATTAACCGGCTTTTGGCGCAAATAAATGCCAAGTCAATGCGCCGATATTTGCTTTCACCTCAAGGGCAATATGATCAGATTGAGCCAGATTATCAAACCCCTTATCGTGTTACGGATCTGGCTCCTTTAGCGCCTATGTCTATTGAATTTACGCCTTTGAAATTGAATGATGGCTTATTTGCCACAACTGCCTGTCAGTATCAGAGACATTGGGGCGATCAAGGCCCGATACCAATATTTCATCAAGACCTGCATGAGAAAATTCAACCAAGCAGGTCATGGGGTGGAGTTTATCTATATCCACAGCACAGTGAGGGCTCATGGGCGCTGTGGCTGGTGTATCAGCAGATTTTGCTGGATGCATTTAGAAAATATCAAACTGATTTTGCCCTTGATCATGTCAGCTATGATTTGGTGCTTGATCAGGGTATGACTTTGAGTGTGACTGCATTTTCAAGAGATATGATGCAGGCGCTGGCTTTGCTAGTCCAGGATATGACTTTGGATGTTGGCCCTTTGGCATTTGAGCAAAGTCGAAATAAGGTTATGGATCAGCTGGCCAGTCGTCAGGCCAAGCCACTATACCGTCAAGCCTTTGATCGCTTAGATGCTGATTTAAATACCAGGCCATTGCCAAAAGTGCTTTTGGCTCAGATTAGGGATATGACTTACCAGAAGTTTTTGAAGGCGATGAAAAAACAGCCTTTGTCTGCCTCCTTGCTGTTGGCAGGTGATGTCTGTGCGGATGACCTTGTGCAAGTGAAAAATATGTTGAATAATCAATGGTGGCAGCTGAGAGCTGTGCCGCACATCCCATGGCAACCTAAGACATTGGTAGGCTCTGTGGCGTTATCGGTAAAAAACGATAATCATGCCTGGGTTCAGGCATATTTCCCCAAGTCATTTGGAATAAAATCATTGGCAGAGATCATGCTGCTTGAAATGCTGCTTGAGCAGGATTATTACCATCAAATGCGGACAGAGAAACAGGTGGGATATGTGGTTGGGGTCAGTAGTTGGTCTTCATATCGCAATCAGGCATTGGTATTTTATATGCAATCGTCCAAATTGACACAGAGGCAGATGTCAAAGTTACATCAGCAATGGATTGGCATGTATTTTAAGCAGCTGACAAAGATGAGTAGAGAGAAATTTGAGGCTTTAAAAGCAAATTTAATCGAGAATTTTAATCGGTCACCACGGCATATTAACCATCAAGCTCAAAGAATGCTTGGGGTTATTACCTCAGGGTATACTGATTTTCAGATGAGGCAGGCATTATCAGAGGCACTAAAGCGGATCCGTTTGCAGGATATGCTTTTGGCTTATCGATCATTGCTGATGGATGAAGTGCTGACAAGAAAGGTTGTGCATTAGCTGATTCATGGCCTTTTAACAGATTGCTCAAGGTTAAAGGGGTGGCTTTTGTTGCATTGATAAATGATCTGGTTTCACAGCGGCCAGAAATTGATCTCATGGGGCATGGGTCTTGATATGTTATCAAAAAAACAGTTTGGGCTGGTATAGTGAAAGGCATATACGCCAGCTGCATATAAATCAGCATAACGCTCAATTTGTCTGGCCAGATGACTTTTTTGCAGGCCCACTTTCATGTGAAGGCCCCACTTTTTATTGTTGATTTGATTGACCTTTTCCTCATATTTCACAATGATCTCACTGAGAGTATGCACCGACTCGTTCAGTGATTGAATGTTCAAAAGGGGCATTTGGTGTAGATCAGCATCCAGCATCATGCGATTAATTTGCTGTGTGAGTTGATTTCGCTGTCTGCGCATGGTGATGAGTTCTTGAATGGTGGTTTGGTAATCATTTAAGGCCTGTATTTCTGACTCAAGCTCACGAATGATTAGGCAGGTACGCCATCCAAATACGCGTTTGGAGACATTAATATCAGTGTACATATGGTCACCCACATATAAAATCTCCTTACCGCTGGTTTTAAGAAATTCCTCAACAAGGTGTGCATTGGTGCCGTGGTAAATTTTATGCTCATGAGAGATTTTCAGGCATGGTTTTAACATTTGGGTGGCTGTATCAACCATAAACGCATCTTGGTCGCTTGAGAAAAACCGCGGTTTTTGAGCATTGCAAATAATCAAATCAAAAAGCGATTGCCAGTTTTTATGGTCGCAGCTTTGATTAAATGTGTGTGACATGATGGCATCAGTATATTGCCAGTTTGAATTTGTGACTAAAAAAAGTTTTTTGCCACAGGCTTTTTGCTCCTTGAGCGCTTCGATGGTCAGAGGATTTTGATCAATGTACTTTTCAGGATTTTGCATGATGGTGTTTTTAAGCTTGCTTTCAAGATGTGTATATACGGTTGCCTGCTTCAACATCGCATATAGCGCATAGTAGGTGTAGGTTTGTTTTAGCTGTTGTCGATCATTGGCATCGATCAACTGGGAAAATAAGCAGCCTGTGGACAGTGAGAATAGGGTGTTTAAAAATACATAGCGTTCTTTAGCCAGATGAACGGTTTCTTTGCCATACAGTTCGTCAATTTCTGCAGATGATAAAGGAGTGTGTCCATGATAAGCAGTGTTCACTTGACCAAATTGGCAAACCTTTAGAATATTACCAAGCTCTATGTCCAATATTAAACCTCTGATAACTGCAGTTGGGTCAAATGTCAAATTGGGCGTGGGTGTATAATGGTTATGGATGTATTCCAATAGGGTGTCATAAGCCAATTGCTCCCATAGATGAGTATGGTAATGGATTAAGGTATAGTCCATGTCATAGCCGATTGCTTTAATTTTTTCAAGATTTAAGCTTTGGTTTGAAAAAATGTTCATGGGTTCACTCATGAAAAATCCATTAAAAACTTGAAGCAATTATAGCGCAGGTGGGAGGCTTTTGTTTATCTTGGGCCCGCGCTAAAAATGCTGCCAGTGGCAGTCAGCCCTTTTGATTCTGCTAAAATGGTGACTGTATCTCTGATGGGTGGTTTTTCGCCAATGCCTGTTGGACTAACAAGAGAACAAAAATGATGGTAATGTTGAGGGGTTATTGTTAATAACTCCGCATTTTTAAATATTGCATTGTACAATTGTTGTAAGAAACCTTGATGCTTCGGGGGGTTTGTAAAAGCTTCATAAAGAGATTGGCAGGCATCAATCGTGGCTTGAGATTTTTTTTGAGCTTCGGGATCACTGGGTTTTAAATTT
>VGUW01000066.1 GCA_016874185.1 Gammaproteobacteria bacterium | reverse complement strand
CTGTGGGTATGTGGGTAAGTCATAAGACTTATCCATCATATCCATGGGCATTTTTATAACGTCAATTTTCTTTTTTAGGTCTGCAAAATCGACAAACCTTGGTGTTTTGTACCCTAATGACTGGTGCAACCTGTGGTTGTTATAAAATTCTATATATTGCGATATCGCATCTTTGGCTTCTCTTACGCTGGTTAGATCAACTCTGTAGATCTTCTCTTGTTTTAATGACCTCCAAAATCGTTCGATGAAAACGTTGTCCAGAGCTCTCCCTTACCATCCATGCTAATGGCTATATCATGGTCTTGAAGCACCGCTATGGAATTATTGCCGGTAAATTGCACTCCTTGATCTGTATTAAATATTTCTGGCTTGCCGTAGATAGCAATAGCCGCTTGTAACGCTTCAATGCAAAAATCTGATTGCAACGTTATCGATAAGCGCCAGCTCAAAACATAACGACTGTGCCAATCAATAACCGCACACAAGTAGACAAATCCTTGTTTTAAGCGGATGTATGTGATATTCATGCTCCACACCTGATTCGGTTTAGTCATTTCTAATCCTCGTAATAGGTACGGATAAACCTTGTGCGCTTGGCTCCTTTTACTCAAGTTCATTTTGGGATAAATTGCTTCAATGCCCAAAATTTGATAGTAACGCCTGACTTTCTTGCATCCTATCATGATGCCTTCTGCGCGTTAAACATGCATCATTCGACGAGTACCGTAATACGGATGTTCGGTGAAGATTTCATCCATACGATTTAAAACCTTTTGCTCATCGGATGTGATGCCTGTGGCACGAGCGTAATAGCTAGATCTATTCAACCTCAATAGCTCACATTGCAGCTTGATGCTTAATTTTGGATTATCCATATCAATCAAACCTTTCTTAACTGCCAAATCCAAAAGCTGCAGATTTTTTTTCAGCCAATCTCGCTCCACGGTGAGTTGGCCAATTTGTTGGTAAAGCTGACCGACCAACTCGGCTTGACTGGTATCCGCGGTTTTGGATTTGTTTCCAAATCCTGTAACCATGGCTTCAATCGCTTCACGCTTCCATCGGTTGATTTGCGTGGCATGAACGCCATACTGGCTACTGATTTGTGACATAGTTAAATCACCTTTAATAGCCTCCATGGCTACCTTTGCTTTTTCTTGCGCAGTGTATTGTTTGGCTTTTTGGGCATTGTCCGTTCCTTCTATTTGGCGGAAATTATATCTCATTTAGTGCCAATTTCGTGTCCAATTTCCTGGGACCATTATAGTTCGCATGTGTCGGAGAAGGAGAGCACAAAAACAGAGAGCTTGTGGATAAAATGGCAAATCTGGAGAAAATGAGGTACGGGTGTAATGCTGCACAAAAAAGCTGGAAAGCCCTGGAATGCTGGGGTTTTGAGTAGGGATGATGTTAAAGCAAAAAGACGTGAGAAAAGTTATTCCTAAAAAATCTGGCGGAGGTTAGTTTTCCGCAACCTAATTAACGCCAATACTTAAGGTGGTATGGTCATGTTTTTACTCTCTCAAGCAATTATAGGGATTACTGGGGGCGTCAGATGAACCATTTTGGAATCTCTGGGGCAGAGCATGAAGCGAGATCATCATGTCCCTAGAATTACACTATATGTAACTTTACGGACATGTCATATCCTATTTGTGATAAATTTCCTCACTTTCTTCATATACAAAAGCACTCGACATTCTATCGCACTCTTGCTTTGATAAGCCAAACTTTGCTGCTACCTGCCGCCATTGTTTGACGCTGGATACCACTTCTTTAATGATCAGCAACGCCTCGTCTTTCTTTAAGCGAAATTCTTTAGCAACCCGCATAGCTGTCTTTAAAGATGCAGTATTATCATTAAAATCGATGGATGTTGTAAGAATATGCGGCGCTATTTCAAGGGGTGTTGGGTTTATGTCATAAGCAGGAGACAACCTCCAGCCTTTATATCGCTCATAGATAAACCCGTGATTGCGCAAATGATCATCGGTGTTTGAAACCATGATGGTAAACACAATGCGTCGCCATAACTCTTTCATGTCTTCTTCTGGGGAAGCTCCATTTCGGGCTAAAGCATAAGCCATCTCAAGGTAGCTGTGTTGTTCGTTATCATGAGCACCTAGCATGCTCATCGCTGAAAGAAAGGGGATGCGGCTGGCACCATCACGATCAAATCTTTTAATGATGAGAACAGATTTCCCGAGAATAGTTTCTAGGCGATGCTTTGGCACTCTTATTCCGGCATTTTCCGCTAAAGTTAATGTTACCGCCTCCCAAACTACGATATTAAACTCATCATCTTTTCTTGGGAATTTAGCAATCGCAAGACTACCATCAAAGTCTCTAATCGATGCTTTTGGACGCGCACCACCAAGTGATGAACCTGGCGCAAGTAAGAGCCTTAAATCTTCGGTGCTTTCATGGTCTGCAATAAACCTCTCTGTGGCTGATAGTAGTTTAGGCAAATCAACAAGCGGTGGAATGCTGATCTTTTGCTTTGGGGCTAGAAATATATTTTCATCTGGTGCAATAGAAAAACGTAGCGCTCCCTGGCGCGCTTCATCATTCACTCCAAGCAGGTAATCTATCTCAAAAAGGGTTGTGGGTAGCCGATTTTGCTCTTTTGCCTTGGCAGCTTCAAAACGTCGCATTAGTACACGCCCCCAGCGATCTGGAGCAGAGTCGCCAAATCCACCAAATAAGCTTAAGCCCTGACCTGTATGAAACCCACCTTCCGTGAGCTTTAAAGCTGGTTCAAGTGCAAATCTTTCAGGATGATCAAGCCATTTTTTATCATATTCAAAGGAAGCGCTTTCTTTATGACCCTTCACATGAAACCATAGTTTTCCAACGCGGATATTTTCTACCCCTAAAGAAACCCAGACAATAACTTCTTTGCTACTCATCGCTTTTCTCATTTATTTTATGAGGGAGACGAACTCTTTGGGGTAAATTTTCATCCTCAAGCCTTCGTCCAACAAGGTCATGCATGCTATCGACTAAATCGCTCAGGCGTTTTTCCATCCCCAGAACAAATAGTACTGCGCCGTAACTACCCATAGAGGTAGTTGGATCTCCCTTTTCAATTTTTCCAATAGTGGACCTTGATAAGCCAGCGCGCTGAGCCATAAGCTGGGCGGTGATACGCCTACGACGCCTTGCATCATTGATATCCTGCCCTAATTTTCGCAAAGCGCTTATTACAGGGATGGGTAAATTTGTCATAGTCTTCTCTTAAGTGTTTTATAGCAGTCATAAATATCATTAATGACTAGCATAACGAACATTAATCCAAAAGTCAAGTCGTATCAATCTAAAGAGTTTTATATCAATCATTACAAATGATAAAGACTAATATAA
Organism: Gammaproteobacteria bacterium; assembly: GCA_016874185.1. Classification (GTDB taxonomy): domain Bacteria; phylum Pseudomonadota; class Gammaproteobacteria; order Comchoanobacterales; family Comchoanobacteraceae; genus UBA1515. Next base: position 1,594 of record VGUW01000066.1, on the reverse strand, counting down.
GCGACATTAAATGGCAATACTGCAGTAGAATCAACTAGATTGAGCATTGCTGGAGAGGCCCATGCTCTCGATAAGCTAGCTAAAAAGCTTTTGCATGATCTGGATGCTTCCTAAACAAATGCGTCAAAAACAACGTGATTTTGCGATTCTCTAGGTACGCATGTGTTGCGTGACTGAAACTCGCTAAAGCCCATGAATACTGGGATTTTAGATTGCTTCGCTGCGCTCGCAATGACGGTGAAAAACTTTTCGAGAATCAAAAATCTGGCGGAGATCGGTTTACCGTAACCTAACCAACTCCAAACTGGGGTGGTATGGTCATGTTTTCACTCTTTGAAGCGATTATAGATGCGTACTTGGAGAGTGTCAAATGAACGATTTTGATTCTCTAAAAAAGGAACATCCTCAAGTGCCTATCTTTTCTTTACCATCTTGACTAAGAAAAGATAATCCAATATACTTTCTTAGTATGGGCGGTTTAAGAAAAGATAGGTTATGAACAAAAGAATAGGAATATATATTACACAAAAGATCTCTGGTGAGTCATATAAAGCATATGTTCCTGCAAAATTGCCACCTGAACCACCAATAGAACTCACAGTGCTTTATCCTTACCTTGAAAAAGCAACGCTGGCGTTAGCTGAATTAAATAGTATTCATAAGACTATTCCCAATACAGCGCTCTTTATCTACATGTATGTACGTAAAGAAGCTTTGCTTTCAAGCCAGATTGAAGGAACGCAGAGTTCTTTCTCAGATCTAATGCTATTTGAACATAATCAAAAACCTGAAGTCTCGATTGAAGATGTAGAAGAGGTATCTAATTATGTTAAAGCTATAAATTATGGCTTAGAGCGTTTAAAAGATGATTTTCCTTTATCTCTTAGACTTCTAAAAGAAATACACGGTATTTTGCTTTCTGGAGGCAGAGGATCAAGTCAAACGCCTGGAGAATTTAGAAGATCACAAAATTGGATCGGTGGAACAAGGCCTGGCAATGCTCTTTTTGTCCCTCCTCCAGTAGATCATCTAAGTGATTGCCTTAGCGATTTTGAAAGGTTTCTTCATGATGAAAGCTTGCCAGTTCTCATAAAAGCAGGATTGGCTCATGTTCAATTTGAAACAATACACCCTTTTTTAGACGGTAATGGTAGACTTGGCAGGTTGCTTATAACCTTGCTTTTATGTACTGGAGGCATGCTTGATGAACCAATTCTTTACTTAAGCCTTTATCTTAAGCAAAATCGTCATATCTATTATGAGCTGCTGCAAGAAGTCAGGGAATCCGGCACTTGGGAAACATGGCTAGAATTTTTCCTCATTGGTGTAGAAAGATCTTCAAAACAAGCCATTCAAACAGCGACAAGAATTAATGATCTTTTTGCAAAAGATAGTGAGAAAATATCTCATTTAGGTCGTGCTAGATTTTCATGTGAACAAACACTTGAATACATGAAACACCTACCTCAAGTGACAGTTCCTCTCCTTGCCAAGGAATTGCAAATGACTCAGCCAACAGCAAGAAGTGCATTAAATCACTTGAAGTCTATTGGGATACTTGCAGAAGTGAGTGGTAAGAAACGTGATAAAGTTT
>VGUW01000065.1 GCA_016874185.1 Gammaproteobacteria bacterium | reverse complement strand
TAAACACTTTATTATCACAGAACCTAGCTCTGCTCACAGGTGGACCCGGCGTTGGTAAAACAACCTTGATCAAAAAAATTGTTCTCTCCTTAAGGGCCAGTGCAAAAAAAATTCGCTTATGTGCACCCACGGGTAAAGCAGCAAAGCGCTTATCTCAGTCCACCGGACAGGAGGCAAGCACCATTCACCGTCTGCTTAAATTTGACCCAATTACTCGATCATTTGTTCACAATGAATCAAATCCTTTGTCTTGTGATACGTTGATTATTGATGAAGTTTCCATGATTGATATTGAACTCATGGCACATATTTTGGCTGCTATTACATCATACACCCAGCTCATTTTAGTGGGTGATCCTGACCAATTACCCTCTGTTGGTCCTGGCAACATTCTCCAAGATATGATCAATAGTCAAAAAATTACTGTTGTTAAATTAAAACAAATATTTCGCCAAGCCCAGCAATCCCTGATCACTCATAATGCTCATCGAATTAATGCCGGCCATTATCCGCAATTATATATGGAAAACACCCTTAAAGATTTTGACATCCAATATCTTAAGGAAACTGAAAACCTGGATGATGTCATCAAAATCCATATCGAAAAACTGCAGCAAAAAAACATTGACCCCAAGACTGATGTCCAAATTCTGGTTCCAATGGTCAAAGGCCGTCATGGCACCACTCATCTCAATCAATTTTTACAAAACATCTTAAACCCTCATCAGCCCAGTGTTATCGGTGAATTTAGACGCTTTGATAAGGTCATCAGTCATATTAATAATTATGAAAAAAAAGTCTTTAATGGCGATGTTGGCATCATATCATCTATTGATAAAAATCGAGTCCTGGTTCACTTTGGTCATCTTGAGGCAGAATATGGCATTGATGAGCTTCACGAAATTCAGTTAGCCTATGCCACAACCATTCACAAAAGCCAAGGCTCAGAGTACCCTGTAGTGATCATTCCACTGCTGACAAGTCACTTCATGTTATTGGAGCGAAATTTATTATACACAGCAGTCACCAGGGCTAAACGCAAAGTCATTTTAATTACTGACCATCGGGCTTTATACATGACTTTAAAAAACCAAAATGCCAAATCCCGACAAACACAGTTGGCATATAAGATTCAACTTGCCTCAGAAGGCAATATTATCTATGCTGAATCATCCACCACAGAGGCCCCCCATGCTAACTGACTACCTGGACTTTGAGCAGCCCCTTGAAACATTTGATGCATTAAAAACAGGCAGTGCAACAAACAGAGAAAAACTTCTTAAAACCATTTATAAAACCCTCACCCCTTACCAGCAGATGATGGTGGCACGGCACAGAGACCGACCACAAACTCTGGATTATATTCAAGCACTGTTTAGCACCCCCATCTCACTTTCTGGAGATAGGGTCAGCGGGCGCTGTCCTGCAACAGTAGCCGTATTGGCAAAATTTCAACAACAGCCAGTCATCGTTGTTGGACACCAAAAAGGACGCTGTACTCAAGATCGCATCAGGCATCAATATGGTATGCCTAACCCCTGTGGCTATCGTTTAGCACTGCGAGCATTTAAACTTGCTGAAAAATATCAAATTCCGATCATTACCCTAATTGATACCCCAGGTGCTTACCCAGGTATCAACGCTGAAATCCAAAATCAAAGCAGTGCCATCAGTGAAAATATTATGTACCTAAGCACCGTCAAAACCCCAGTTATAAATGTCATAATTGGCGAAGGCATGTCCGGTGGAGCACTGGGGATAGGGGTTGGTGATCAAATGCTCATGCTTGAAAATAGTGTCTTTTCTGTTATTTCACCGGAAGGGTGTGCTGCCATACTCTGGAATGATGCCAGGATGAAAGAACAAACAGCACAGCTGATGCAAATAAATCCTCAATCTCTCTTACAGCATGGCCTCATCGATCAAATTATTCCGGAAGGAAAATATCACGCCGCTCATGTGGACTGGGAGGGCACATTTGATAAAGTGGGCCAGTATCTAATAACAACGCTTCATGCTCTCCAAAAGCAGGATCTTAATCATTTAGTTGCACTTCGAGAGAAAAAACTGTTCAAGTATGGATCTTTATAAACACATTCAAACACAGTTAACAAGCATTGACCCGGAACACACATTAACCGTTGCACTAAGCGGTGGAATTGACTCAGTGGTTCTAACCCATCTGCTAAAGCAGATCAATACTCACAAAATTGAGGCGATCCATATTCATCATGGACTTCAAGCAGCCAACGACATGATGCAAAAACATTGCGAGGCATTTTGTCAATTTCATGACATCCCCCTGCATATTAAGCACATCAAGATCAGCAGTCTCGGCAATATTGAAGATTTGGCAAGAAAAGCACGCTATGAGGCTTTTTCTAACCACACCAATTATAATATCCTGCTGGCACAGCACCAAAATGATCTTGACGAGACCTTATTAATTAGACTTTACCAAGGCAGACTAAACGCACTGCCATATTCACTGCCAAAAATCAGAAAAAAACATCCAATAACTTATTTCAGACCTCTTCTTGAAGTTCCTAAAACAGCCATCTTATCATATGCCAAGCAACATCAACTCACATGGATCGAAGACCCAACCAACCAGGATGTATCCATGCTGCGCAATCATATTCGAAAAGTGCTGGCAAAATCAAAAGAGCTTCAAAAGCTGGCTAAAATATTAAGGCGCTTTAGCAATCTACTGGTTAAATTTGAACAGATCAGCACTGAGCGTTTACTACCCATGAATACAACCCAGTGCTTTAATTATCAAAATGCAACTGCAACACCTTATTTATTAAGATTATGGATACTTAAAAATACCCAAATACAAATCAGTGAAAACAAAGCCGCTGACATCCTTAGACATTTTCAAAATTCAAGCCCAGACCGTCAACCCGAATTTAGCATGAAAGACCACCTGCTTCAGCGCCATCAGTCTTATATTTTCCTAAGGGAAAAAAAATTAATCATGCAAGGTACAGTTCATTACCCTGCTTCTTGCCAGTTTTTTTTTCGTCATCAACTTAAAACCCACCTTCACTTTATCAAGCGCCTGCTACAAGAAAAGCACATCCCTATTCACATTCGGGAGCATCTGCCTATTTTTCTTAAAAACAACGAAATCATCGCTATTTGGGGCGTTTATCTGGATAAAAAAAATCATCATTTAGTGCTATGCTGGGAAAATCCGCCCTTATTTATTGAAAATTACCCACTTCCCCTTTTAAAAGAGGGCTACTTTCAATATACTAAGCCTGAAAACACTAAGGAATCTCATGTCAAATTCAACTGCCAAGCTGACCATTCAACAGCACCAGCTTGAACTTCCTATTTTCGAAAGCACCATGGGCGAGTACTTGGTCGATATCGGCATTCTCGGAAAATTGGGCATTTACACATTAGATCCTGGCTTTAAAGCAACCGGCTCATGTTTTTCAGAAATTTGCTATATTAACGGCGAAGAAGGCAAGCTCTCCTACAGAGGCTACCCCATAGAGCAATTGGCTGAGAAATCAACTTATCTTGAAGTAGCCTATCTTTTATTTCATGGGGAAAAGCCATCTTCAACTGAGCTTAGGGCAATGGCTGATCAAATCACCAATAACCAATCACTGCCAAAATCAACTCAAAGCATCCTTGATTGCCTGGAGGCAAAAACTCATCCCATGGGTATGCTCTTAACGGGTGTCAGTTCGCTTTCTTATTTAAGCAACACCCCTCAGTCAGCTCAAGAAATTGACAATGCACAAATACAGCTAATCGCAAAATTACCGACAATTTGTGCCACAATTATTCAAAAAGTCAAACAAAAGCCCCTGAGGCCCCCAAGACAGGATCTGTCATATAGTGCCAATTTTTTACATCAAATCAGTGATGAAAACCTTGATTTATCCACTGACCCTCTATATGTTCAGGCCTTGGATGTGATTTTAACTCTTCACGCTGAGCATGAGCAAAATGCATCCACCAGCGCAGTTCGAGTTACTGCCTCCACAGGCACCAATACTTTTGGCGCGATTGTGAGTGGAATTGGGGCATTATGGGGACCCAGCCATGGCGGTGCCAATGAGGCGTGCATCAATATGCTTCAATCAATCGGACACATTGATAATATCCCGTCTTTCATTGAACAGGTCAAAGACAAAAGCACTGAAACCCGGTTGATGGGATTTGGCCATAGGGTTTACAAGAACTACGATCCCAGGGCAACCATCATTCAATCGCTTTGTCACAGAATTCTGGAAAAATCCACTGGCAATACTCTATTTGAGCTGGCCAAAAAGCTTGAAAGCATTGCCCGCAGTGACGAGTACTTCATTCAAAGAAACTTATACCCAAATGTGGATTTCTATTCCGGCATTATTCTAACTGCCATGGGCATCCCTGAGTCCTGTTTCACTTTGATTTTCGCCTTAGCGCGAACCAGTGGCTGGATTGCACATATTAAGGAATTGTTCACAAAGCACCCCCACCCAATCACTCGCCCAAGACAGTGTTACGTTGGAAGTAAAATCAGAGATTTCTAAACTTAATAAGCACAGTTCGCACTAGCCATAAAAATAAAAGTCCAGGGAAAAGCCAAAGTGCGCCATGCTTTTGGCTTTTTATCGGACTTAACTTTACACCCTCACCAAAGCGCTCAATAAAATATTGATCAATTTCTTCGTCTGTCTTGCCTGAATCAATCATCTTTTTCACTTGATTTCGCATCGAAACTGCAACAGGGGTTGATGAATCTGCAATCGACTGTCCCTGACAGACCATACAGCGATATTCGTCAACCAACGATTGATAGCGATCTTTGGCATAACCCATATTTAACAGCATCACCAATACCACTACCACAGGTCTTTTACCCTCATCACCCGTCGTGCCAAAAGACCCCGCTCAAACAGTAAAATTTCAGGAGTACCCCTGACACCCCAGTCCAGCGCAACACTACCATCTTGATCCAC
>VGUW01000064.1 GCA_016874185.1 Gammaproteobacteria bacterium | reverse complement strand
CCCTTCTCCTTTCAATCGTTCACTGGATAATACCACAGCCAAAACCCCTCAATAGCCCAGCCAAAGTCTCCGAACAAGCCCCATAGGATCCTTGTGCGGATCTTGTCATACATGCTAAATACAAAAAAATTCAAAACAAACCACAGGCATCACTTTATTTTCGCATACGCCTCCAATGCTTGCTCACGTGAACTTTGCAGATCCACGATCGGCCTGGGATAATCTTTGCCTAAAGCAATACCTGCTTGAGTTAAAATGCCCTCTGGCGCAAGCCATGGTGAAAACAAATATCGATCCGGCAATTTTTTTAGTTCAGGCACAAACTTTCTGGTATAATGGCCATTGGCATCAAATTTTACCCCCTGAAGCACTGGATTAAAAATACGAAAGTAAGGTGCAGCATCAGCGCCACACCCTGCAACCCATTGCCAACTGGCACAATTGCTGGCCATGTCAGCATCAAACAAGGTATCCCAAAACCACCGCTCCCCCAAGCGCCAATCCACCTGCAAATTCTTGACCAAAAATGACCCTACAATCATGCGCACACGATTATGCATATAGCCTGTCTGCCAAAGCTCCCGCATACCCGCATCCACAATTGGAATCCCTGTTTGACCTGCTTGCCATGCTTTAAGCAAAATTTGATCGTTTTGCCAAGGAAATTCATCAAATTTAACCTGAATGTTCTTTTGATCCATCTGCGGCTGATAATAAAGCTGAGAATATGAAAACTCCCTCCAGCCCAGCTCCGATAAAAAATGGTCAGTATTGTCATCCTGCGCCATTGATTGAATAGCATACCACAACTGATTGACTGATATTTCACCAAAATGGATATGCGGGGATAACCGTGACACCGCTTTTAGCCAGGGAAGATCACGCCCCTGCCGATAATGTGCAAGCCCTTGACTCAAAAACACATCCCAGGCTGCTTTTGCACCCCTTTCACCAGGCTGCCAAGATGCGATGACCTGATCTCCCCAGGGAAATTTTGGCATAAGATTTAAATCCACAATCTTAAGTGCTAAATCACTTTTAAAACAAGGTTTTAGCGACTTTGCCGACACAGGATGACGAACCGGGCGATTCAAACACCCTTTGCGATAAAACGGTGTAAATACTTTATATGGGCCGCCATCTGCTTTTTTTACTTCCCAAGGCTCCCAAAGCAATGCACCATTAAAACTCTCAACAATAACTTTCTTCGCCAATTGCTGCTTAATTTCAGCATCTCTTTCAGTTCGCCAAGGCTCATAACAACGGTTCCAATAAACAGCATCAATGGCATGGTGATCAACTAGCTTAGCTAGAATTTGCTGTGCATCACCTTGAAACACATTCAGCTGATTATCACAGTCTATATTTAAAGCTGTTAAAGAGTGATGCAACCAGAGTTGACTGGCTTCTCCCATGAACCGATCTTTGCTATTGACGGTATCTAAAATATAAACCAACATCACTTCATCATGAGTCATGGCCTGATTCCAAGCCAGATTATCCTCTAACCTAAGATCTTGCCTAAACCAAAGTATTGCTCGACTCATCAAACCCCCATTGCCTCAACCGTATTTTTAGCACTCAGGAACGCAGCCTCCACTCGACCTTGATGGCACCAATCACCGCAAACAGCCAATTGTTTATCCATATCAACAAATGTTTGCATAGGCCGCCTGCGATAATTGGCAAAACGCCAGCGATGTATGTCTTCTAAAACCGGATGAGGAATGCTCACAACACTTTCAAGCTCCTTGCGCAAATACACTTTTACCTCATCCAGACCAAGCGCCATATGCGCATCTGCCCACTGATTGGTTGAATGCACAAGCAATGTTGGCTGCCCCTTACGACCTGGCTTTGAGCGATTGGCTGCAATCCAACTGATATTTTTATGCTTTACCACAGCAGCATCAAAGCCCAAATCAAAGTCTTCATCAAATGCAAGCATGTATGAATAACAACCTTGCATGTTCACATCCGCCAATGATCCCCATGCTGGCATATGAGGATGAACCAAAGCCAGTGCTTGCAATGCAGGCACTGCTAAAATCACCCAATCAAAATTTAAGTAATATTGCCCATTTTGATCCACAAGCTGCCAACTGCCTGATTGCCTCTGCAGCTTTTTAATCTCAACATCATAAATCATCTTAAGACCCTGCGCCAAATATTGCCCCACATGACTCATGCTCGGCATCCCCACATAATGGCAGGGCTCATCAGACCAAATGCGAGACAGAACCACCTGATGACCGTTCATTTCAACAAATCTTGCCGGCCATGGCACAATCACTTTGGCATCAACCAAAGGGGCAAGAAACTCAGAAAATACCAAAGTGTGTACTGTAAAAAACTGCGCGCCATGATCAAAAGAGCTCTGATCATGTGAACGGGTAGTAACACGGCCGCCAGGGCGCCATGACTTCTCAAAAATAACAACCTCATGCTCAGGCATCAGTTTTGCTGCTGATAATCCTGAGATACCAGCACCGATAATTGCGACTCTTGCCATACCCCTCTTGTATTAAATAAGAAAGTATACCTCACTTATTCAATCGAGGCACCCATTTTAACAAGTATGTAATCAATGATGCCCTCAGCAATGATCTTGCCGGTCACCCGCTCAAGACCCTTAAAGCCAGGCGCTGAATTGGCCTCACAAACCTTATAACCATGCTCATCAAATAATAAGTCAACCCCAGCGATATCTAAATTAAACAATTTAGCAACATCAGTCGCAAGCCACTCAACCTCAGGTGTCATCTCAAAAGGGCTCACAGATCCGCCTTTGGAAAAGTTGGATTTAAAACTGCCATTGGAGGTTCGAATCATAGAGCCCATCACTTTACCACCCACAACAAATACCCTGATGTCTTTGCCATAACTGGTCTTGACAAATTCCTGCAAAATAATATTGGCTTTGTCGTTGTTACTGTAAATAAGCTCTATCACATCCTCAAACTTGTCTTTAGAATCACAAAGGTAAATGCCAGAACCCTGCATGCCTGATACATTTTTAATGATCAATGGAAATCCAATTTCACGTTCAACAGTGCTTGCATTAATTGGATACTTGGCCAGCATGGTCTTTGGTGTTGAAAGCCGGCTATTTGATAACAGCTGATACATCGCCAGCTTATCTTTTACTGAATAAACTGCCTTTGCATCATTGGCAATATAAACTCCCAGGTGCTCAAGTTGGCGCAATACTGAAAAAGCGTAGTAACTGGTATTGGCTCCCAGTCTTGGCAACACAAAATCAGGTAATAATACAGGCTGGTCATCCACCAAGATACTTTTACGGTCTGCTCGAGTCACCACCATTTCAAATTGACTGGGGGTAACCACAGTCATCTCAACACCCTTCGCCCGAGCTGCCTGCAAAAGACGGGTCACGCTATAATCAGCTTCAACCAACTGGTGCTCTTGCACACTATAAAGAATCATCCCTCTGATTTTCTGGCTCATGTCGCATCCTTGAAATTTTTAATAACCGGGATATTATAAGTCATGTTTTTAAAAAACTGGAATTATTTTCTCACATTAACGATAAGATTTCACTTTTTGGATTGCCATGATTCTGTTTCATCAAAAACATTCATGTCTAAAGGCAGCCCATTCTATTCAGCTCAAATAGCCTTTAATGTGAGGAATATTGATAGAAATATTAAAAGACAATACCTGCCAATCAAACCATTTTTATTAAAATTTTAATTAAAGCATTAAATGCTGATTGACAAAAAACCCATACTCCATTATTTTAAATAAAAAATATATTTATGTTGGAATTTTATCCAGAAAATCAAATATTTCTTGCCAAATCAATCCGATTTTTCATGCTCATTGCAGTACCTACAACACTGGCGTATTTCCCATCGATTGCCCCAATGCTGATTTCATATTTATTAATATCCCCCCTATTTAGGGCTTCTGCAGAGTTTTTATGGCACAAAAATAGGTTTCATGAAATACTGGCGCCTTTTATCTTGCCCTGCATTTTCTATTTGCTTTTTTATGCTGTCAAATTAATTCCTGTCATAACCGGACTTTCAATATTGGGGGTAATATACGCATGCTGCTTCGTTGTTGGTCTATCGGCCTATTTCGCATACCACAGTCTTAAAGACAGTCGTTTTTATATCCACAGCAAAATTGATAGAATCGGCCTATTCTACTCCATCATGATTGATGCTTTATTTAGAATACAGCAAATTGTTACCCTCAATACCTCAATCATTCTTCAGAATTTACCAAATCTTATCCATCGGAGTATTTTACTTCTAACAAGCCCCCTGGCAACCACCTTCCTAGCAAGCCTAGCTGTTATTGCCGCGTATTTCCAAATCTATCAACTCTTCAATATTTTTAGCCCTAAAATGAAAGCTGTGGCCGTATGGTTTCTTGCTAAAAAAATCATTTCAACACCCAATGCTAACTTTTATAGCTCTGATTTCAAGCCAGTTAAAAAATTACTGAATATGGATTTTAAAAAAATACACTACAAAAATCACCCAGAATATAATGCAAGTATCCAGGGTCATGAACTGCCCACACCCGGGCTTTTCATCATTCCTGAAAATCAACTTAACTTTAGCATTTGTAAGACCCAAGAGCTAGATTACCATCTTATGCGCCAGCAATAGCCAGATGTCCACTAAATAACAGCAATTGGACTTTATCACAGAAGCACTGGCCTGCTTGGCAAAATCAAACCACTAGTTCCAAGGCATTTTAGCCATCAATTTACCAAGCCCACACCAGCCGGTTAAACCAGCGTTCAAAAGCCCAAGGCCAAAAAATAAAGCCCCATATAAATAATTGATATGAACGTTAATTGCCATCATACAAAACGCACTCACGAAAAATCCTATGACAATTTGTGTTTGACGGTCAATTGAGATCATCTGACTTACTGCCTGCTGCACTGGATACCCCTGAGATCTCCATGCCTCAATACCACCTGTCATACTATAAATATCCATGAGCTCAAAACCTTCAATTCTTGCAATCGCAAGCTCACTGCG
>VGUW01000063.1 GCA_016874185.1 Gammaproteobacteria bacterium | reverse complement strand
ACAAAACTCTTTCAGCTGAAATTGAGCAGTTGGTGCGTGATCAGCTAATGCCTGAAACTATAAATTCAGAGTCTGATGTCGAAGCTTAAATCAGATTTGATGAAGTTGCTGGTGCGAAGAGAGTATAGTGTGTTTGAGCTGCGGCAAAAAATGCTTTCTAAAAATTTTCCACCTCAGGCAATTGATTTTGAGATCGATCAATTAAAAGCGCAGGGTCTGCAGTCAGATCAGCGCTTTGTGTTTTGCATGTGTGAACATTATGCAAAGTCAGGAAAGGGGCCCCAATATGTTCTAATGCAGCTACAATTAAGGGGGGTTGAAAAATCACTGGCTCTGGCAGGTGTGTCTGAATATGACTGGCAGGAATCGCTGATGATTGCCAGGCGAAAGCTGGCCTCTGTGGTGGGTCAAAAGCTTAAGCATCGTCTATTTGCCCGTGGTTTTACTGATGATGCCATTAAACAGGGAATGATTGAGGAGGAAAACGGATGAATGTTAATCAGGTAAGACAAATTTTTATTGATTATTTTGTACAGAAGGGGCATCAGCTGGTTCCCTCCAGTACTCTGGTCCCTGCGACAGATAAGTCATTGCTATTTACCAATGCTGGTATGGTCCAGTTTAAAGATGTGATTTTGGGCAATGAAAATCGTGACTATAAAATGGCCGTATCTGCTCAGCGATGTCTGCGTGCCGGTGGTAAACACAATGATCTGGAAAATGTTGGATTTACAGCCAGGCACCATACATTATTTGAGATGCTGGGTAATTTCAGTTTTGGAGAATATTTTAAAGAAGAAGCAATTGTCATGGCATGGGAGCTTGTTACAGAGCGATATTTACTTTCAAAAGATCGTCTTTATGTGACAGTTTATGCTGAAGATCAAGAGGCATATGATATTTGGTTGAATGTGGTAGGATTGCCATCTGATCGGATAATTAGGATCAGCACACAGGACAATTTTTGGTCTATGGGTGATACTGGCCCCTGTGGCCCTTGTAGCGAGATCTTTTATGATCTTGGGGAAGATGTGGCAGGTGGTTTGCCAGGAACCCAGGAGGCAGATGGTGATCGCTTCATGGAAATTTGGAACTTGGTGTTCATGCAGTACAATCGTCAAGAAAATGGCCAGCTGGTTGAGCTTGCTCAAAAAGCGGTTGATACGGGTATGGGGATTGAGAGGATTAGCGCTGTGCTTCAAGGGGTGAAGAGTAACTTTGATATTGATATTTTCCAAAAAATTATTTCAAGTCTTAAGACCCAGTGTCCTTTTCAAATGAAGCCAGTTGCGCTTAAAGTGGTGGCTGATCATCTTCGAGCCATGGTATTTCTGATCGCTGATCAGGTATACCCATCAAATGAAGGCCGTGGTTATGTGCTGCGTCGTATTATGAGGCGTGCGATGCGTTTTGGGTATCAGGATGGTGCTCGGCTGCCTTTTTTATTTCAATTTGTGGATCTGGTTTGCCAGGTCATGGCATCAGCCATGGATGAGCTGCCGTCGATGAGCAAGAATATCACGCAGATTGTGGAGCGAGAGGAGAGGTTATTTTTTAAAACACTCGATCAAGGATGTCAGATGCTTGAGGCGCATTTGCAGGAGCATGATAATATTGATGGTCAATTGGCATTTAAGCTTTATGATACATTTGGGTTCCCATTGGATATTCTGCGTGATATTGCTAAAGAAAGGGGGGTGTCAGTGGATGCAGTAGGTTTTAATGCCTGCATGGATGTCGCTCGTGAAAAGTCTAAGCAGTCCAGTGCATTTCAAGATGTAAAAACACTGAAAATGTACAATTATAACACACAGTTCTTGGGTTATTCGAAAAGAGAGGCCTCTGCCACAATTTTGGATTTGATTAAAGAAGAGGTGCTGGTTGATGCATTACAGGAAGGTGATAGGGGCGTCGTGATTTTAGATCAAACCCCATTTTATCCTGAGGGTGGGGGTCAAATTGGTGACTTTGGTTATATCGAGCAAGGGGATGTCCGCTTTGTGGTAGATGTGACGAAAAAAATAGGTAAAACGATTTTGCACTATGGAACTTTGATAGCAGGTGCCATGAGGAAAAATGATAAAGTTCATGCACTTGTGTCAGAAAAGCGTGATCAAACACAGCGCCATCATTCAGCGACACATTTATTGCATGCCGCCCTTCGTGAGGTTCTTGGTGAGCATGTGATTCAACGTGGCTCCTTGGTTGATGATCATAAATTGCGATTTGATTTTGCTCATTTTGATCCTTTGACGCCGGAGCAAATTGAGGCGATCGAATTTTTGGTGAATCAGAAAATCGTTGAAAACATTCCAGCCCTGGTCAGTGAGATGGCTTTAGAAGATGCTAAGAAAATCGGTGTCATGGCGCTTTTTGATGAGAAATATGAAAGTCAAGTTCGGGTCCTGTGTTTTGGCGACTTTTCTAAAGAGCTTTGTGGGGGAACCCATGTATCTAGAACTGGCGATATTGGTGTATTTGTGATTACCGCTCAATCCAGTGCCGCATCTGGGGTGCGACGTGTTGAGGCGGTTACTGGGCAATTGGCGCTTCATCATTTGCTATCATATCGCAGGAAAATTAAGCAGTTATCGCAAATAATGCGGGTGGATGAGTCCTTTATAGTGCAAAAGAGTAAATCGCTTTTAGAGCAAATTAAAGCCCAGTCCAGGCAGGTGGGTGGTCATTTTGATACCAGGCAACTTATTGAAAAAGCGCAAGAGATTTCTGGAATTAAGGTTGTTTATGCGGATATGGATCCCGATGTCAGGTTAATGCGGAAATTATGCGATGAGGTGAGGGAAGTGGCACAAAATGTGATTGTTTTTGTTCGGTCTAATGATCAGTCAGGGGCTTTTATTGCTTGTGTTTCAAGTGCCATAAAAACACAGTTTAATCTCAAGTCAATTCTGGATCTTGTTGGAAAAACTGAGGGGCTATCACTTCGTTTTGGGGGCAATGATTTGTTGGTTCAGGGTAAAATTGATGGTGAAAGTGAGCTGACTCACCGTGCATTAATTCAGGTGCTGGAGAATATGTGAGGGTCCTGGTTCAGAAGTTTGGTGGGACGTCACTTGCTGATTTGGAGCGCTTGCGACATGTGGCATCTTTAATTAAGGCAGCACGGGCTGAGGGTTATTCAGTTGTTGTCGTGGTTTCTGCCATGGGATCATATACTGATCAGCTGATTTCACAGGCAGAACCACTGAGCTCTGCACTGACATCTCGTGAAATGGCCTGTTATTTGGTAACAGGAGAGATGCAGTCTGCTGCATTATTGGCCATGGCTTTGGCTCAATGTGATATTGCTGCATATTCTTGTTCTGCAGCTCAGATTGATCTTAGGGCCAGTGGTCGGTATGATCATGCTCAACTGGTGTCTGTGGATACAAATCGCATTCAAGCAATCTTGAATAAAGGCATAGTACCGGTTATTTGTGGGTTTCAGGCACTGAATCAGGAGGATGAGTGGGTTACACTTGGTCGCAGCGGCTCTGATACTACGGCAGTATTTATTGCCAGCAAGCTTTATGCGGAGCGCTGTGATATTTATAAAGATGTTTGTGGGGTGATGAGTGCTGATCCTAAAAAAATTGAGGGGGTTAAGCAGATTTATCAGATGCCATTACTGGCAATGCTTGAATTTGCAAAGCGTGGCGCTGAGGTTTTGCACTTAAATTCAATTGAGAAAGCGATAGAATCCAGGGTTAATTTGACAGTTAAGTCATCATTTGAGAATGCTGTAGGTACTGTTTTTACAACAGGGGTGCCTCAGGATATATGTTATTATGGTGTGGTGCATGAGCAGGGATTTTCACAGCTAATCACCGATGAGAAATATGAGAAAATGGCAGGTATCCATATTCATCAAGATTTAAATGGAATTTATCATTATACCGGGAAGCACGCCGATATTTTGTGGTTAAGTGATATGTATTTGAAAACACATATTGCATCAATTTCTCAGCTTGATAAAATAACGATTGTCGGCACAAATTTATCCAGGGCAACTGAGGCACTGAGCTGGATAAACAAAAGCCCGTTGAAGATCCATGGCGTACAGATTAATGATTTTTCGCTTAGTTTTTATGTGGATCATACACAGGGAGAAAGAATGTTCAAGGAGGTACATACTTGTGTGATAGATGGATTTTTTGTAAGAGATTACAGCACAGTCTTGTGAGACATGTCTATTTATTAATTGATATTTTTCGCAAATTCATGTAATTAATATCCATGTTAAGCTATAATCAGATTGTAAGGATGCTAAAAGCATACAAAATTAGAGCGCAACATCGTGTTGCAGTTGGAGGAAGAATAATATGTTAATACTAACCCGTCGCGTTGGAGAAACACTTGTTATCGGAGATAATGTTCGTGTGACAGTTCTAGGAGTCAGAGGTCATCAGGTTAGACTAGGAGTTGATGCCCCAAAAGAAGTATCGGTTCACCGGGAAGAAATTTATCAACGCATCATCAATGAGGGTGCTGCAACTGATGAAGACAGTGCTGGAAATAAGTAGGGCTACTTGTTATCGGGCTTAGTTGGTGGTAAAATCACCCTAACTGGAGAGATGGCCGAGTGGCTGAAGGCGCTCCCCTGCTAAGGGAGTATGGGGTGTAAAGCTTCATCGAGGGTTCGAATCCCTCTCTCTCCGAATCAGGTCTAATTTTTGTTGTGATTATTGATGTTTTAAAATCAGTTGTTATCAAACAACTTGCTGAGCATGGCGTGGTTGCAGGGGCAACATCAGACTCAATTGAGATTGATCATGTTCAGTATCCATTTGTGGATCGTCCACCCATTGGGCAGTTATTTTGGCATCTTGGTATGGATTTATATTGGCCTGTACCTGTGCATTTACTTTCCTTCAAGCCAATGGATAAGTGGGTATTGGCTACTTCTAATTTGGGAAAAATTAAAGAGTACGAGTGTTTTTTTCCACATTTACCGATTGTTGTTGCCACAGATCCTGAATCATTAAACGTTATTGAAAATAAGTATACTTTTTATGAAAATGCATTGATTAAATCAACTCATGCTGCCAAATTTGAGCCAAAAGGATCCACGGTTGTTGCTGATGACAGTGGTTTTT
>VGUW01000062.1 GCA_016874185.1 Gammaproteobacteria bacterium | reverse complement strand
CTAAGGCTCGAGCATTCTTAAGAGCTTCTTGAATGGTCTCACCCAGAATAAACTGATTAGCCAGCTGCCTTAGAAATCTTTTAATCACCGTTCGAATAACCGGTGCCCCCAGTCGTTTCAACAATTTTCTCAATGTTGTAAAAATCGACTCCTCATCCTTCAATAACTTCCCAGAAACCAAAAGACCCCATGCAGCAGCATTGGCCAGCATCATGCCTGATTTGCCAGATCGATTTTCCCAATTTGAACTCAATATTTTCTCTTTAATCAGCAAATCTTGCTTTTGCGGGTCAGGAATTCGCATCAAAGCCTCTCCCAAACACATCAAGGCAATCCCTTCTTCAGATGACAGAGCATATTCAATGAGCATGGCATCTATGGGTCCGCTAAATTTATGCTGCATACGAACCGTTTCAATTAAACTTAAGGCGTAGTGAGATACCTGTTTTAGAAACTTTTCTGAAAAGGTCAAATGACTGATTAGGCTCTCAACCGCTAACCTCTCATTTCTTAGCAATGCTCTTTCAATAAGATCCATATCATTTTGATCCATCGCATCACTGTGATAAAATAAAACCTTATCCATCCACCACTCCATCTATAAAAAACTTTCATCCGATTGTATAAGCTCAATTACTTTGCCACCTACCTGGCATTGAACAATGAATCTTACTATCTGTCTGAACCTTCATCGGTACCTTTCCATGGATAACCATGCCGAACATGAAAAAAATTATTAACAAATTGATTTTACCAGATTCGTCAAACCCAAGTACATTATTTATCTTTCATATGCCCACCTGCGGCTGATAAAAGACAATATTTAAGCTGGTAATATTCTGAATTCTGGGTCTTTTTTATACTCATCCATAATGGTGTGAATAACCATATCAATCACCCCTTTTTCTGCCTCTTTCCCCAATAAACCTGACTCCTTCCTTCTGGCTTCCATTTTCATCGCAACATATCGTGATGCAGAGCCAGATGGGAAAATCCTGGCCAACAGTAACCTTGCTGCCTTTGGACCTATATACTGATAAAGTGCAGTCCGAATCTTAACATCCTCTGCTGTTGTACTAAAGGCCCATAATTCAACTGGTCCAATCGTAACAGTCAACAAATGAGTTGTCATTTGATCCTTGGTTGCAAATTGGGCTAGAAAGTTTGCTCCTTTAGCCGATGGGCCACGAACATAATTTCTAAGCGCAGATACAGCCGTTGGTGATAGCCCAAATACTTCTTGAGTCCTTCTAATTGATTGCTCAGGACCTGCATCCATAATGAAAATAGAGGTGGCAAAATCAACCATGTTTTTGGAGAAATCATCCAATGATTGTGAGATCAAGGCAATTTGTACACGCCACTTGCGTCCCTCACGCATGTCTACAATAACCTGATCACGAACAGCCTGTGCTTTTGATGTCCTATGAAATTCATCAAGAACCAATCTTTTTTGATCTTCACGGATTTCATCAACAATCTTAGAGTGATATTCACGATAAGCATCTCTCAATCCAGATAAATTTTCTTTATTAATGTAAAAGTCTTTTGCCAAAACATAACGCGCTAGCATATACATCACAGCAGTTTGTCGATCTGCGGCATCACCACCTGATTTAGCAACCTCATCAAGATCCAATGACACAATCTTGCTTTCACCCAAATCAAACTGAGTATATCGAGATAAAATAGGATACTCACGCACAGCACCTGAAATCATTCTAACAAATGCATTAATCAATGACTCTCCCGTTGAAATACTTATCTTCCCATATAAGTCAACCACAGCTGGAATACGAGCAACCGCCGTCAAATCCGCCAACAGCGGTGAGGCATTGCGCTGTGATACAGCAGCTTCACGGGTAAAGCCTGCTGCAAACAATGCATCGGTCACTTCCCACCATGTGGTACGGTCATCTGCCACAAAACCAATTTGCTCAATAATAGCATCCAGCTCCGGATTAATACCTTCGGCATAAATATTTGGATTACCATCATCTGCTAAAGTTTTATAGGCCTCATCAACAACCATACCAACCATATCAGCAATACCATCATATGGTGCAGAAACACCAACTGGTGTTACAAGCAATGTGACAAAATTGACCAAAAAGGCCCTTTCCTGCGGATAAGGGAAACGACAGCCCAAATGTGTGTCAAACGGATTAATTGAATATTCTGGTGTCATCTGTAATCGATGATAAGCTGCTAAATATGATTTCTCTGGCGGCAGCGCCTCTTTAACCAACGAAACCAAGCCCGCACTTGATGGCCCAATGTCGATGACGGCAATACGCGGTAAGCGCTCTAAACCACCTTGCAAACAAAGGGCAAAGTTCATTGCATTTGACAGCACTGATTTACCCGACCCAGGACGCGCATAAATGATATCAATCCATGTTGTTTGCAAAGGAGAGCCAGGCTGGTAGGGCCAAGGCTTCCCATCAGGAGTTCTAAGCATCATCGAGCCCGCCCTCCATGGTGAGGCAGGTCGGTAGACAGGCAGCATATAAAGTGCACTTGACAATGATGCCACTGTAATACTGGCCGGTGGCTCCATATTCATCGCAAGCATTGAGCCTACAGTTCCCTCAAAAGCATCACCACAAACTTCACTCACATCACATGAGCCCCATGATTGAATCGCTCTGGCAAGCAGTGCTGCACGAGATAACAACAGCTTCTTTTGACCCTCTGGTGCCCAAGTTGTTGCAACAACCCTTAACTTAATTAATTTATCATCTGTTTGTGTCTCGATGTATTCAAGAACACTGACAGCATCATTAATCAGCCGGTTTTGTGCAGAAGAGAACGACAGTATAGAAGAGAACATTCGTTTAATACGAAGCGCTTCCATGCCTGCACCATCCATCATAAATGAAATACGCCAGGGCATACTGCTCTCAACGACTCTTGCCAACAACGTCACAAACGCTTGAACCTGCTTTGGAAATAAATCAATGAACACGTTACTATAAATACGATCCCCAATCTGAGCGGTCTTCAGGTCTAAATTATACGCATCCCTTGGAAACAGCTGATTTGAGAATGAGGGCCAGGTTAAATCTGCAATATCCCCTGTTGCACTTTTAGCAAGCTTAATGCTGTACTTGTCTCCTGGAAAAACAGGGCGCCATGCTCTGTCAGTATAGCCAGGATCTACAGTGCGACGGATTTCATATCCGGCTTCATGAATGGAGAGTAAATCTGCAATAATGCCTAACTCTTTCATGGCATTACAAAAATTCCCTACAAATGAGTCATGCGCATCACGTATCTCAGGAATGGCTGCAACCAAATTCTGGGTATACTTAAAATTTGGCATTTTAGTATCTTTTAAAAGCTGAGCCTTATCTTTTATCGCACGTTTATATTGGTCACCAACCAAAATAGAGGGCTTGGTAAATAATGCAATATGCACCTCTTCTGCAGTACAAAAAGCACTCATGTGCTTAACACGCTCATTAATTAAATCCTGAACATCAAGCTGCAATTTTTGCGCAGTATCTCTTGCACTTTGATAATTCTCATTTAAAATTTGCTCAGTATCATCTTGATTATAACTAAAATGAACCTGAACTGAATATCCAGCCTGTCTCAATGAAGAGCCTAAAGCTGCTTGCAGCCCGTCATGAATTCGCTCATACTCCTCCTGACCAACAAGCCGATTAACCCCAATAATCTTAATAATTGAGATTAAAGTACCATCATTTGCCACCAACACAGTCGGACTGTCAGCTGTTTGTAAATTACAATAAGACTCCGTTGTTTGATGCACCCCGGAGCTAAACCATGCCAGAAAAGTATCAATCCCATTTAATAGTCCATTTATCATGATACCCCTCTCAAACCAAATTCGTTAGCGCAGACTGTGACCACTCTTTAATTTGAGTGGCAAATGCATCCAATAGTGGAAGAACCCTTAGGTTTTGCATGGTTTCCTTATAAACAAAATCAGGATGATCAAGAGGCGTGTCTATCAACATTTGACCCAGCATTGAGGGATCACTCAGTCCCTTACCCAATGATTTCTCTACATGCTTTGAGCGTAATTTAAATGAATTATAAATCTCCTGCGCTAATTTGGCATGCTCACCAGAATTAGCGATTGCACAAAATAAAGTATGGCAGGATGCATTCAATTGTGCCTGGGAAATCTCAGGCAAATAGATAATAACCCCACCTGTATCGTTGGACTTACCAATCATCTCAATGAACTGCACTTGCGTACACAATGGGCAAGCTGTAATCATATTGCTCATCAAATTATTTCGATAATTGTGATCAAGATTGACCACGCTCATATAAATATCAGATTGAAATCCACAAAACTGGCATTGATTACTGTCCCGATGAAACACCTTTTCCTTAATGCCTGCAAAACGCTCATCATTTCGACGAACCTGATACAACTGCCATGCATCCTTTCCTAGCCGCAAATTTAATCCCTGAAGCATAATCCTTACCGGCTCCCATTTTTTATAATATAGACAATATTTTAGATATTAACAATATCATAAAGCCAAAAACAATAAAGGGGACCAATGCCCCCTTTATAATCAAGCCTAAAAGGACTAGGGTTTCTTTGCACCAGGCAAGGCTTCTTGTCCAGAACCAGTAAAGCCACCAGCAGAACTAACGCCCATTGTTGCGCCCAGTGGATTATAAAATCCAGGTAGAAATACCAAAGCTGCAGAAATAGCCATCAAAGCAACAGGCTGTCCAACAGGTGTTTGCTGAGGATTATCCTTATGCTGCTTGAATTTAAAGATAGCAGTAACACCAAAACCAAGACCTGCCACAAATGCAATACCTAGAATTAGCTGGCCAATTGCCTGGAAGCTACTTGCAACACTGGTAGCAATCGTTCCGATGGTTTTTTGATCCCCTGCCGCTTGCGCAAACAAAGTAGTAGACACAAGGGAAGCCATCAACAGACAGCCGAGAACTTTCCTTGATTGATTTTCGCTGATCATAGTTTTCTCCAATTTGATCCTTTAGAAAGTATAGCAGGTGAAATAGAAAAAAACATTACTTGTGATCAATGTACGTAACAATTTACGATTCCTGCAACTAAATAAGGGTTTATGTGAAATGATTTGTTGTCCAAAACAAAAATGAAGTTTAACCAAAATCAAATGATGCGATTATTGAAATGGCATCAATGTACCACCAGAGCCATCAGGACCTGAGGTGTCTGAGGAAGAGGATACGCCAGATTCACCAAAGAAAGATGCCCCAGCTGGTTTAATGACAGCAGG
>VGUW01000061.1 GCA_016874185.1 Gammaproteobacteria bacterium | reverse complement strand
TCATTAGCCATACAATCGATTCTGCATGGGAAACAGGGCCAGATTGACAAGCTTCATCTTAAAATGCTTCATCCAAAAGATAAAATCAAAGCCATCGAAACACAACTTAAAACCTTTACCCATCAGCTTAGATATGCTTTAAAACAGCAAATACAACATAAGCAAGAGCGGCTTAATCGACATAAAATGCTTGGCACTAACAACGTTCAGCATGTTTTGAAAATAAAAACCACCCAGTTGGTAAGTTTATCAGCAAAGCTAGGCGCACTAAGCCCACTGGGCGTACTTGATCGCGGATATACGCTCATTAGAAATCAAGACGGCAACACCATCAGCAGCTCCCATCATCTCACCGCTGGCCAACCAGTTGTCATTCAGTGGTATGACGGCAGGCTTTCTGCGACCATTGATGGATAAATGCCAGTTCGTGAGATTGAGCACAATCACTCACCGTGGGTGAGCGAAACCCATGACCCTCGCCACGGTGAAGAACATACTGTACTTGACCACCTTTTTCCATGATTTTACGGACCACAATTTCAACTTGAGCTGCATGGACTATCTCGTCCTCATCTCCTTGTTGAATCAAAAAGGGGCATTCACATTTTATAGCAGAATCAACCAAATCCAGCGCGAGAACCTCTGCTGGCAAAAGACGGGACAAGTAGTTGCCCTCAAACAAGGAATTATGCTCAAGCAATGCAGATATGTTCAAAACTGGATAGCGCATAAAAACACCATCAACACGAACCCTCGCAGCAGCCAGCAGGCAAGTCATCGCACCGGCGCTATTGCCTTTTAAGAAAATTGGCAGTTTTGGAAAAATGCTTTGGATTAAACCAATGAGATTGACACAGTCATCCACATCAACCTGACCCCATTTCCCATAAATACAATTCCTAAACTCTGCTCCTCTACCGGTAGAGCCACGGTAATCCAGTGCACAAAATGAAATCTTGTGATTCAACAGTTTAGCTACCCCAGCGTCACCAACCAATGCATGCTGACCAGCAGGACCACCATGAGATGAGATGACTATAGCACGATGGTCTTTCACTTCATAAAGCCATGCAATCACATCATCACCTATCTTTCGTAAATTAAAATAAGGCATTAATCTGTCATATGGCGTTATAAAATGATCCTTATCTGACCATAGCGCCATATCATGCCAAGGGTCACCTCCTTTCACAAGTAACTGACCATTGCTTGCGACTCTAAGCTCTTGAACATGGGTAAAAGGGCATGATACAGGCATTAATGTTTCCTGATCGATATCAAAAGTGTATAACAGGTGCTGCCCGTCTTGCTGCTCACAAAAAGTAACTTTTCGCTCAAACACACCCATGGTTCTTTGCCCCCTTCCCCACAATGGAACTAAGCAATCATATGGTCTGGTTATCAAAATGCGCCATAAATTATCTTGAAAATGATATAGAACCAGATTCCACCAATTACCAACCTGAGCAATCATAACCAAGGTATCTGCATCAACCCAGGCAACTTGTTGAATATTTTCACCATATGGATTTTTAAGCAGCGTTTGCTCTCCATCCCAGATCACAACATGTGACTGATCCCATGGCATCAGGCGCCTATCCCACTCTATAAAAGCGATTTTATTTTGATTTTTCGGATGCAAAACAATATTAGATGCCAAAAGCCAAGCGGGCCTTTGCGAAAAAACCAGCTGATTTGTCTTAACTTTGTATTGAAACAGCTGGCAAATTTGATCTTTAACTAAAATACCCCAAACACAATGATCTCCTGAAACAAGATCACCAAAAATTCCCTCAGCAATACAGTGACCATCCCGCCAAAGCCCCCCATCATTCACATAAACTATCTCTCCAGCACAACTGGCAAACTCGCCTGCACCATAACCATATAAAGTTGACTTCATTGACAAAGGAAGCTGGGTTTTATAATTCACATCTTGAATAACCAGGCATCCTAAACCCTTATCCTGATAAAGAATTTTATCCTTAAATTCAATATGACCAATAATCCCCTTCATATCATTGTCTCTCTCTATAAATAGATGATATGATACGGTTTATTTTGATGGTAAAACAAGGAAACTGTTATGAAAAACATCATTATTATTGCTTTACTGGCGGCATCTGAAATACAAGCCATGAGCCTTTTCCAGTCAGAAGAACCCGAGATCAAAATTCCTCAATACACACCACCACCGGTAATCCGAAAGCCGATGGCATGTTTGAATCGTGACGAAATGATCAAACAGGGGATTTTTTATTGCCCTCGTCCAACCGAATTAACGAAAGAAGGCATGAAATGGTATGCACCGAATCCATGGAAAGCTTACTCTGAATCATTCGTGGATATAATTGATAAATTTACAGGAGCACAATGGAGCGGACCAAATGGTACTGTTGGACGCCTTGTGTGTTTTTATAGTGGCATTCAAAAAGACACCTTCCCTGTCAAAATCACAACAACAGTGCTCATCCAACTACCAACCCTGCCAGTTTGGGACAACATTTCGAAAACACCTGATGATACGATTGTAAATTGCGTTTCAGTAAAAGGTGAAGTATGCGATTGCCCCTTTTCAATTGTACAAAACGCTGAATCATCGAAGAGCTCAAAAACATAGACCAAAGGCCCTGGCAAGTTGATTCTCAACAAAATGGACGAAAGCGCCTTGCGATTGTCACATTTGCCTTTGGGGCTTGAAACAAATTAGCTAACAAATGCATCACTTCATCCTCCTTTTTCACATAATGCCCCCATGGTAAGCCTGGGTAAGTTTGTAAAAAACACCAGCGCCCATCTTGTAAAACGCACTCAACAGTTAATAACTGAGAACAAAAAAGACGATCTAAACTGTGGACTAGCCGATCAGAAACCTGATCACCATGCCAAACGCCTTGATAACGAACTGCTATTTGCCTTTTTCTTACCTGATTTTCAATCAAATAAAAAGGCATGATCTCTGAAGAAGCTTTTACACCTTTATATTCAAAAACCGGACAACTTAGCTGTTTAATGACATGACTTCGTAACCATAACCAAGGACAAAATGCCTGCCAGGAGTCTTGGCCTGATAAACTTTGCATCCACGCACTCCAGCTCGAAGCAATATAATTTCTATCCTGCTCACAAGCGCTGCGCACATGATTTGAAATCCCCAAAGGGCAATCTAAAACAGCAGAAGATAATGCATCCAGCGATCTTAAAGAAGAGACACTCATCAACTCCTCAGCCGAGATCAAATGCACACCACACTGTTTAAGGTGCCACCTAAAAGCAGTCACATAGGAACTGCCTGATACTAAAAAAATGTTTGTACCCAATTGACTACCTCCTGCATTACCAATGGCTTTTTAGATTGTTGATCAAAATATACAAAACCAGGTGCCATATTTGCCTCTAGGCAAATCCATCGCCGATGATGAACAATAAAATCAAACCCACAAAACACTGCCCCTACCATTTTCATAAAAGCTTTCGCTTTATTCACAACTGCTAATGGGCAATTAAAAAAGTCAAACTGAGCATTTTGACAATATCGATAATCAACCCCCTTGGCATAAATACAAACAGCCGTATAGAACTCTCCAATCACATGCAATCGAACATGAAACCCCGCATAAAATCGCTGCACCAAAACGGGCTCAACCGCATAAGTCACACCCAAATCTTCAGCATGCCCAACCACTGAGCGCACTGAACTAATTGATTTAACAACCATTTTCTTGACATTCAATGGCACATATGAGGCCAGAAATGTTTTTGGAACATGAAAAAACTTTGCTAAAATTCTCATCTGGCAGGGCTTAAAAAAATTACCCATAACCACTTCAGGACGGTTGACCACAATGGGCAGCCCTGTTTCTAAAAGAGACATTAAATTTTGCCAATTCCTACATGAGCCAAGTTGTGTGAAAGGGATATTCAAGATACGGTTGAATATGATTTTTATATCGCCGTAGACAAATTTATCACCAAAGACAATCAATCCTTCTGTATCAAAAAAAACATGATGACCAATATCTTCAGCGATAACCAATCGACAAGGCCATTTTTTAATCAAGACCTCTGCAAGCAGAGGTCCAACCAAATCAGCACGGGAGGCAATCACAAGAATCATAGAAGCACTTGATCCGAGTAATCGATATCTTCAAGATGACAACCATCATCCTTGCCCTCTTTGCCATCCTTCCCATCTTTGGTATGGTCTTTAAAACTTTTCAAATACTCTTCAAACATATTTTATTTCTCCGTTAATGATCTGCCCCACCTCAGACAATCGATCTGCGAAAACCACACCACTTTGACCACTAAACTTCAATACCCCTTTTATCTTTGACTGATTTAAATAAACAACTGGTGATTCTTGCTGACTACTGAGCTCTATCTCTCCAACATTGGATTGATGTACATACATTTGATTGGCATAAACACTTAAATGATCCACATGCGTATTTTGTCGCAAAACCACACGTCCATAGATTTGAGCACCCTTAATCTTAGTTTCATAAAATAAAGCTTCACCATAAATGGACAATGGCGCTAAATATTCACAAGAATGCGCCTGAAGCTGACCATAATAAATTTTTTCTTCGTGATAAATTTGGTTGGCACAACGAGATAGTCCGTGCTCAGAAACCTGCTGAAATAAAAAATCCATAAACTCTCCTTTTAGAAGAATTTTAAAGATTTTTCCACCTACAACAATACAGTTAAGTCAATAGGGTTTGTAGTTTAATTGCTTTGGACAAATCACCTTTAACCGTAATTTTCCCAAGCATAAATGCAGTCGTTGGATCAAGTGTCCCTGAAATGATATCGCTGATATCAGCCAATGTGGTTATGACTTGACAATCAGATGCCTTGTCATGATCCAAAACCTTGCCCTGAGGCCCATCTAAAACCAAAACATGCTCATCCACATAAAGCGCTATCACGCAGCCCAAGCTGCTAATTGATTTCTTATTCAGTAAAGCCTCAAGCTCTTGCATATTATTAATCGGTTTCATGATTACCTCCTATGTTGAACTCACTATAGCAAAATTTCATAAAAAGTGCATGAGATTGAATTATTTACCATCTGTGTTATATTATGCACTTAAATATAAATGGTGACTTTCATGCAAACAAACCCAATGACTAAAAGTGGCGAAAAGAAAATACGTGATGAGATTCAAAGATTAAAAGATATTGAACGCCCCCGCATCAAAACAATGATTGCTGAAGCCCGCGCACATGGAGATCTAAAAGAAAATGCTGAGTACCATGCAGCCAAAGAGCTTCAAGGCATGAATGAGGCAAAGATCAGCGCATTTGAGGCTAAACTTAAATCAGCCCAAATTATTGATATTACCCAATTTAAAAATGAAGGCAAAGTGATTTTTGGGGCCACGATTACAC
>VGUW01000060.1 GCA_016874185.1 Gammaproteobacteria bacterium | reverse complement strand
ACTCCGCATTTTTAAATATTGCATTGTACAATTGTTGTAAGAAACCTTGATGCTTCGGGGGGTTTGTAAAAGCTTCATAAAGAGATTGGCAGGCATCAATCGTGGCTTGAGATTTTTTTTGAGCTTGGGGATCACTGGATTTTAAATTTGTTTTAAATATATTTTGAAATTTTGTCCCATAACTTTCTTCAATTTCCTGGGGCGTAATTTGTTGCTGGCTTTTTAAAGATGCAAGATGAGTGGGTAAGCGGTGAAACAAAAAACCTCTATCGATGATTATTTCAATCATGCTTGGTGGCTTGTACTTCATATATAGACTGTAAAACAAGGGGGACAGCTTATTTAAAAAATCAGATCGCCCTTGCCCAGGATCTTTGGCTGCTTCAAATGCTTGGGCATTTTTTCTATCTTTTTCTTGGATGCTACTGGGATCGGATGCCTTAGTTACCTGCATGTAATTTTGGTATTCATCATAAAAGCCTTGGGATAACCCGAAAAAAGCAGTCAGAATGGGTTTAATGTCAGGGTTTGCACCGCCTGTTTTATCAGGGTGGTATTTTAGAGAAAATGCTCTATATGTTTTTGTTGTCTCTGCTATTTCCATATCGAATAAGGTAACAGTATCTTTAATTAATTGTTTGACGTCAGGTTGCTGGAGTCTGTCCTCAATAAGCTTTAGCTCTCTATCCATGTTCAGGTCCTTATCTCATTTTGATGATTGCATTTTTATCTAAGCATAAGACAATACTCCTGTCAATGTCTCAGTGAGATGTGAGATATTTCTTACTAAAACGCGGTTAAGTTCCTGTTTCTTGCAATAAAAACAGTGCCGTGTTCTACGTTATAAATCATTTGATGAATTTTTAGTGTTTGGTTTTGAACTTGTTGGGCAATGAATTCATGTTGAAGGGCATTTTCTGTGTTTTGATGGAGGTGAGCTTGTAGCATGGAGATTTCATCACCAGTGGGCAGGGTTTTCAAATCCTTCAGCCATTGCTTTAAATCAGGGCTTAGCGTGTTATAATTCTCTGTTGCTGCTTTCAATCCAGCGCAGTCAGTGTGTGCCAGGAAAATGAGATTGTTAACTTGCAGATTTTCAATGCCAAAACGCAATGCTGCCGATGTTTGAATGCTGCAAGCACTTCCTGGTGCAGGCAGGTGACCGGCTATGTTTTGAAATAAAAATATTTCACCAGCATGGGCTTGGAAAATTTGACATGGATTGACCCTGGAGTCACAGCAGCTAATGACCATACTGTGAGGCTGTTGTTGCTTGGCGGCTGGATATAAATACCGACTCTTGTTTTGATTAATCGCATGTTGGAATGCCAGATACCCGTCTTTTAATCGCTGCATATAACCTCCATAGGCAAAATACCTTTGCCTATGGATTGTGTCAATATTTTTACCCTTTTTTCAGTGTAAATGCAGGATAAGAGTCTGTACAAAGTAAAACACAGTAGCACATGATATTTAGCTTATATCTTAATACCCCCTCATGGAACTGAAATAGCATTTTTGGCTGGCGCCCTGCAATTATAATGCTGATCCAGGACAATAGTACTGTGAGTGTGCAGAAGGTAGTAAGGATCATCAGGATGATCCAGTGTGGCAGTGCAAGTATCCATTTAACCAACACCAAGCTGCGCTTTAAGTTTTTTTCAGGTGAGGGAATGGATAAGGTCATGTCTTGTTTTTTATCAATCGAGGGATAGTTATCGGTTAAAAGTAAAGCATAGGCTGTAATCCGGGTTAAAAATCGGGTCATTTCAATGTTCCAGTTAAACCACCATTTTGGATATTGGCCAAATAATAATGTAATGACCAGTGCCAGGCTAATTAATCCTGTGAATAAGCCAAATAAATTGACCGGAGAAAGTTTGTGAAAATGAGCCAGAGTATTTAAAAATTCCAAGACATTTGCATCGATCTGTGTGCTTGAAATTGCCGGTTCAATTTCGGTGAAGTATTGCTTGAATACAGTGCTCTTATTTGAGATTTCATCCCATGAAAAATTCATATCATGTCTGACAACACTGATCAAATGTTTTGGAGAATTGTTGGTGAGGACGTGTGATAAGATTAGGATTGGAATGATGAGCAATATTCGAAATAATGCTTTTAGGCGTGACTGAGCCTCTGATTGCTTGACTGAAAAATACATTTTGAAACATCCCTTTTTACCTAAGAAATCATTATAGTTGATAATACGCTATTTTTCTGATAATATAAAAAAAACTAAAATTCAGAGGCTTTATGATAAAATTTACAGAAAATAAGAAGTTTTTGGTGTTAAGAAATATAAAGTGGGTAAATGAGCTTTCTCAGACAAAACCAGAGATTTATGATTTTATTAAGTCCATGAGTCTTCAAGATGCTGGTTTTTTTAATACGCATTTTCAGTGTGATGGATTTCGTTTTTCAAACCATGAGACAAAGAAGTTTGATCAAAAATACAAAAGTGCTAAAGATGATCAAGATTTGTCATCATCATTGAAATATAAGCTTTTTTTAGAAAGAAATTTGAGCAATGAACTTTTGGCTATGTCAGACGATGAATCTGCTTTCAAATATAGGCATGTTAAGAAAGAGAATATCTCGACCAATTCCAATCCCAATCCCTAGTTGAGGCAAAAGCTTGCGCTTAAGAGTTGAATTGGCGATAATGCCATGGCGTTATTAGAGAAAAGCCATGACTTAT
Source organism: Gammaproteobacteria bacterium (assembly GCA_016874185.1). Classification (GTDB taxonomy): domain Bacteria; phylum Pseudomonadota; class Gammaproteobacteria; order Comchoanobacterales; family Comchoanobacteraceae; genus UBA1515. The sequence goes on along the minus strand of VGUW01000060.1, from coordinate 2,721 downwards.
GCCTTTTTGATTTTCACAGCAATAGTATTAGTAGGATGTATGGGGCCAGGCCAAGTCAGTGAGCTTGGTTTAGCTGACCCTCGTCAGTTTCCACAGGTTAAAGGTGAGGATCTGACGGGGGCGCCTCAGTGGCTCCCTGTTGCTTTTCATGGCAAAGTGAATGTGGTGGCTGTTGGTTTTGAGCGTTCGCATCAGTCTATGATTGAGAAATGGCATGCAACGCTGCAGCCAATTCTTGGGGAGAATCCAGAAGCTCAATTTTATGAAGTGCCAGTGATTTATGAAATGAATGGGGTGGCTCGGTTTTGGTTGAATAATGCGATGGCGCTGTATGTGTCTGATAGGCAGGCCAAGAAGCATACGGTTATTGTTTACACCAATCGTGAGCAATTTGCCAAGCATTTGGATGTGTCAGTGCAGGACCCGGTTTTATTAATATTGGATGATAATGATCATGTGGTTTGGAAGTCCTCTGGCACGATCAGTCAACTTGAGTATATTAAAGTGAGGGATATATTGAAGGGACTTTTAAAAAATGAGACTGCAGTGTGAGTGATCCTTTTAAGTTATTTAATACCCTGGGTCGAGATAAACAAGTTTTTGAGCCGATCGACCCTGGTCATGTGCGGGTGTATGCTTGTGGGCCAACGGTTTATGATTATGCCCATATTGGTAATGCCAGGATGGCGGTGGTGTCTGATCAGCTTGTGCGGGTATTGCGTCATATTTATCCAAAAGTCACCTATGTCTCTAATATCACCGATGTTGATGATAAGATACTAAATCGTGCAGAAGAGCTGGGTGTTGAAATGAAAGATATTACCCAGAAGTATGCCAGGATTTATAATCAAGACATGGCCAGGCTGGGCGTTGGGTTGCCTGATCTTCAGCCTAAAGCCACAGAGCATATTCAGTCGATGATTGAGATGATTCAAAGAATATTGGCAAATAAAGGCGGATATGTCGATGGCGGACACGTTTATTTTGACGTGAGGTCATTGCCGGCATATGGGGGTTTGTCGGGTCGAACGCTTGATGAGCTAAATGAGGGTGTTCGGATTGAGGTCAGCGAGCATAAACGCCATTTTGGTGATTTTGTACTTTGGAAGCCAAGTCAGGACCATGAGGTTGGCTGGCAGTCCCCATGGGGAAGAGGCAGGCCAGGCTGGCATATTGAATGTTCTGCCATGTCCTTTGCATCTTTGGGATTGCCTTTTGACATTCATGCTGGCGGTGTTGATTTGGTATTTCCCCATCATGAAAATGAAATTGCTCAAGCCTGTTGCGCCACTGGAAATCAGTCACTGGATGCATACGCCAAAATACTGGGTACAAATGGCTTTGTGATGCATGAGGGGCAGAAAATGTCAAAATCGATTGGTAATATCCTATTGGTTCATGACCTGGTCAAAGAGCATGCTCCTGTGGTGCTTCGATTATTGTTATTAAAGACCCACTATCGCCAGCCGCTAAATTGGACCTCTCAGGGTTTGGAAAATGCGAAATTGTTGTTTCAGAGAATCTTAGATATTTTTTCAATTCAACAGCCACAGATGGGCACTATTAATCAGGATGTTTGGGCAGCGTTGCTGGATGATTTAAATACGCCTTTGGCATTGGTTCATATTGAGGCATTGATCAGGAAAATTCGTGAAAATGGGTATTTAAGTGAGGATGTGAATCAATTATATGCTTCTGTTGTATTTCTGGGTCTGATGGATGCAGATCATTTGGCAGTGGTGGATTTGCCCAGTCCTGGGGAGATAGAGGCGTTGCTGGCAAAGCGAGAGTTGGCACGCAAAAGTAAGAATTTTAAAGTGGCCGATCACATTCGTCAGTCTCTGCTAAAGCAGGGCGTTGAAATTTTAGATACTGCCGGTAAGAGTACTTGGAAATATCGCCTATGAGCGGATTTTTGACAGGTTTAGTCAGGGCCTATCAGTATTTGATTAGCCCGTATATGGGTGATTGCTGTTGCTTTACGCCAAGCTGTTCTGCGTATGCTATTTTGGCCCTTAGGCAATGTCGCTGGCCCGTGGCACTGTGGTTGATCTTTTGGCGAATTTTGCGCTGTCATCCTTGGTCAAAGGGCGGCTTAGATCCGGTTCCAGATCGTTGTAAGTGTTTTTGATATCGCTGAAGTGACACCAAGCTCAAGCAGGACATGACAGAGGCAAAAAGCGCAAATGGCAAATAGGTGCCTTTAAAAAACACGGCAACGATAGCAATGCCCAGAGCACTAATTAGCATTTCAAGTCCGATCATGATGGCGCTTGCGCTGCCAGCTGCTGCTTCAGCACTGATAATGATAAGCGCGGTGGCATTGCCAAAAATCATGCCAAAGCCAAGATACAGAAAACATTTAATAAGTGCAGAGTTGATGGCAGTGAGTGGAACTAGGATCAAGCCAGCAGCGCATATGAGAATCAGAACCAGGCCCATTTTTAAAAATGAGAGACTTTTTTCACTGAATTTTGCTGCGACGACGGAGGCGAAGATATAGGTGAGAAAGCTTGGGATAAGGTAGTATCCATAGTCTGATTGCGGGACATTCAGGTGACTTATTAATATTAATGGGGTTTGGCTAATATCAACAAACAAGATGCTAACGCAGGCAACTTTGATGAATAAAAAGTAAAGGTAGCTTTGGTTGGTCCAAAGTTGTTGATATTCATTCATGATATGCTGTATGGAAAATCGTTTTTTTATTTTTAGCGTTTC
>VGUW01000059.1 GCA_016874185.1 Gammaproteobacteria bacterium | reverse complement strand
TCGTCTGAGAACAGAAAATCCGCGTGATATCAAGATGGAGCTGGCAGTGATGTTGGTGAGTAACTTTTATGACGCAGATTTGGCGATGCAAGCCAAGCAGGCATTTATTGAGCAATTTAGTCACAAGCAAATGCCTGAGGATATTCCAACTGTTGTTTTGAGCCAGCAGCAGCAAACATTTAGCCTGCCTGTGTTATTAAAGGATCTTGGTCTTGTGGAAAGCTCGTCGCAGGCTATTCGTTTGATTGAGCAAGGTGGTGTTAAAGCAGATGGTAATAAAGTCATGCCAGGTCAGGTTTTGGACTACATGCCTGGGCTAGTATTGCAAGTGGGCAAGCGCAAGTATGTTAAAATAGCCCATTAACGCCGAGCTTTAAAAAAGTCCCTCAGTAATAGCGCGCATTCGCCAGAGCAAATGCCTGATAGAGTTTGCAGATGGTGATTTAACCCCGGTGTTTTATGGATACGATGCTGGCTGATACAGCCAATTCGGCTATCGTCAACTCCATAAATTAGAAATTTTACTCTGGCCTGGATCATTGCTCCCAGGCACATTAAGCAAGGCTCCAGTGTGACATAAAGGGAGCAATCGGTTAGTCGGTGGTTACCAATAAATGCTGCGCCTTGTCGAAGACAAAGTAATTCAGCATGAGCGGTCGGGTCGTTTTGGCTGATCGTTTGGTTGAATGCTTGGGCAATCGGCTTGCCAGCATGAACCAATACTGCGCCGATTGGGACCTCATTGCTGGCTCTGGCCATCTGCGCTGAATTTAGAGCCAGGGCCATCCACCTTTGATGTTCTTCTAGCGTTATGGGTGTGCTCATGGTATACTCCGTTCAAAATTAAGAGGTGAATCATTATGGATATCAAGCGAATTTCTCCCGGTAGGAATATCCCTCATGAGATTAACGTGCTGATAGAGATCAGTCAAATGTCAGGACCTGTGAAATATGAGTTTGATAAAGAAACAGGTTGTTTGCATGTTGATCGTGTTTTGCTTCCCTCGATGAGTTATCCAGCCAATTATGGTTTTATTCCAAATACGCTTGGTGATGATGGAGATCCTGTGGATGTGTTGGTTTGGGGACCAACGATTATCCCTGGCGCGATTATTGCGGCAAGACCCATTGGCGTTTTGGTGATGTCAGATGAAAAAGGTGTGGATCAGAAAATCCTGGCCCTGCCATTGCAGAAATCAGATTTAATGCATGCTCATATTCAGGATATTGGTGATATGCCTGAGCCTGCACTTCGTCAAATCAAGCATTTTTTTGAGCGTTACAAAGATTTAGAATCAGGTAAATGGGTTAAAGTTGAAACCTGGGAAAATGCTGAAGTAGCGCGGGCAATTATTTTGGCGGGTATCAAAAAGGCCAATTAAGATTAATCTTATTGCTGGTATAGCAGATTAACTCCGTGTGAACTGCTGTTGATTTGCAAATACAGCTCTAGCAATAAATCCGATGGCAGCTGATAAATAAAACTTAGCATCCCACTTTTATTTTCATTGAGTAAAAATTGATATTGTAAAAAGCTATCGGTGGTTAGATTCTTTTTCAAAGTGATTTTTGTGGACATAATTGTGTCACTCAGATCGTTGGAAAGGCTAAATTGTGGGCTGATAGACAGACTATCAATATTTAATCCTTTTTCTAGGTTGCTCAGTGATTTTAATAGGTTTAGAAAATGACTGTCACTTAGAAGATTGGTGAGAATGGATAGAACCACTTTATCATTTTCAGGGTTCCATGAGTTATCTCGGGGCCCTGAAAATAATGCAGAAATGATTTCCAATTGCGTCATTGAGTTACTTGAGGATTTTAAATTGATATTTAAGTCAGGGCTTCGGCCAAATATGGAAAAGTTAATTTCACTGCTTTGATTATGGGTGGAGCGAATATTTTTTGATGTTGCAATATTGATCATCGGTGAATAAAGAGGAGATTGAAAGTAGGTGATTTTGCAGGTTGAAATGGGAATATGTTTGCCAAATAAGGTAAATGTTGCCGGGTTAATTTTAATCTCGCCGGTGGTTTGTGAAGGTTGGCCATGTTTATCATGAATGTTGAGTTTACCAGTCAGTGGTCCACTGAGGCCTGCCAGTGAAATGCTGTTATTTTGAGTTAGATCAATTTCCCATTTCAAGTCAAGGGGATAGTTGCTGCTTTTTTTCATATTAACAGGGGTGTCAATCAGAATGTCATCAGGTAATTCTGTGGTTGGAGTCAGTTGTGTAAACTCAATTTGGGAGTTATCTAATGACAGTTTCGCATGACAGTTGCCATAATCAGCGTTTAGATGACAAGATAGATGATGTGAGCCGTTTAGAGAGTGTTTTTTCTCTTGAAAATGAAAGCTGGGAAGGTCCAGTTCAAAGACAATTCCAGAAAAGTCATCATTCATTCTAAGAGAGGCATTGAGATCGCCCTGATTGGATTTAATCATTGCATTGATTAAATTACCATTTTGGGCAGATTTGATGTGCATTTTTTCAAATTCATAGTTGATGGGGATGAAGAAATTAGGAATGATGTTGGCTATAAATCCCTTTCCCCCCTCAAAATGCAAATCGGAATGAAGCTTCAGTGTGTTGGAGCTTGAGAAGAATAATGAACCACTCAGGTGGTATTCATCAATATGAAAATAGCTGGTCAGATCATGTAAAGAAAAAGTGGCATTGCCAGATGTGCTAATATCTGTAATGTCTAGATAGGATAGGGTTGGTGATAGGTGAGCCGCTAGGCATAAGCGATTATCAAAATAGCCTATACAAATGGGATGAATGTTCAAAGACAGTGAGCGCTGGTCCATGCTCATCAGGAGGTCTTTGCTAAGTTTCCAAGGCGCTTGTATGTTTTTAGAAAAGAGCCGAATGGATCCACTGGGCCCAAGTTCTCCTGTAAAAGGGAGTGTTTGCCTGTTGAGGATCAGATTACCTTTAAGATGATTAAGATGAGTTTGGAAATTGATGGTCCAAGGGACTGGAATTAGGTTATTTTGAATGCCGATATGGGTGCCTTCGATTTTAGTCAGGTGTTCTGTAAGGTTATTGTTGCTGTTGATGACCAAATGGTCTGCGCTTAAGAATTTACTGCGAAAATGCTGGCTTTGATGCAAGAAATAATAAGATGGATTTCCCCAAGGGCCGTAAATATGTAAAGATCCTGCTGCGTCCCCGGCAAAATTTGATGAAATTTGTTCCATGTTTTCAAAGTGGTATTGCAAGTTAATGTCACAATCATCAAGGCAGATGCCCGATAGATTCATTTCATTATCCTGTAATTTAATATGTGATGAGGCCAGGTGTTTCTCGGGTGAAAATTCATAGTCTGCGCTGATTAATGCTGTTTTATTTTGATCGTTGACTGATAGTTTATTAATGTGAATGGCGCCTGTTTCATTTTCCCAGTAGGCGGCTAGCTTTATGTTAATGCTCAGGTCATCACTGAGGTTTAATTCGTAATCGATGTCGGCACTAAAAGAATTATTTTTTCGGTCAAAGAAAAGGACAAAATGGCCGTCTTGTTCAGGTGGGGACTGGATGTGAAGTGTGTCAGTGCTGTTTTTGCTAACAAACTCAAGTTTTTGGTCATTAAAGCCAATGTGGGTTAATGTGCTCAGAGTTTCTGTGGTGGTACTTTCAATCGTCAGTGGCAGCCCCTTCCACTGTCCAGTTATGGCTATTTTCTTAGGCGAGAATGTTGAAGTGATTTGGCTGAAGCCGCTGATGGTGCCAATCGAATGTTCAATATTAAGTTGATCTATTTTGATCAGTGAAATCGGAATAAATGGCAGCTTGCTTTCATTTTGGAATCCAAATGATGGTTTGATAGTTAGTTTTTTTAAGCTAAGTTCATCGATGACTAAAAAGGGGAATACGGGCTGAGTTGAGATTTTTATTTTGACGGATTCAGCGGTGAAGAGCGGGGTGGTGATTTTTTCGGCGGTTATTCGGCCTGAGATTAAAGAGCCATGTATGGAGGTGGTATAAATATCAAAAAATGTTGAGCCGATTTTAGATGCAAGGCCCAAACCAAAATTGGTGCTTATGATCAGAAAAAATATCAATGGCAGTAAACTTAAACTTGCGGTGAAAATATAAGTGGTGATTCGTTTGATCATCAGTCTAATGTCCTTAGCCCAGGGATGAAGCGTATTTGAATCAATGTTCCGGTATTTTTAGCAGCTGCTTTACCGGCACTGATTTGTAATAGACCCATTGGTAGCGACATGTTGCCGCTTAGACCAAAGCTGTGGTAGCTTTTAATTGATTGATCAGTTTCATAGGTCAATGCACTGTCAATAAATGCGCCAATTGAATAGGTCTCATTCAGGTGATAGGCCAGTTCATGGCTGTAGAGAAATACGTGATTAAGCCAAGTTGGGGGTAAATTATCTGATCGGCCAATTGATTGGTTTTCATAGCCTCGTAAGGTGTAGGCTCCACCAATATGAATCAGAATATTGGTGGGTAGATTCTGGAATTGATTGCTAAATAGAGATTCCAGCGCAAGATCCTGATAGATTGTGAATTTAGAGTCAAGGTCTATGGCGCCACGAAGTCCTGCATGAAAGCGCAGAAAGTACTGTTTATCAGAGGCAGTGGTCACACCAAAAGAGGTGGTTGAGCGTATTCGGGTTCTGTCATAAGGAAGATAGTCCGATTGGCTTCGGATGTGGTGAGTGCTAATGCTGGGGTAAAGCAGGGTATTGGTGTTGGTTACGGGTGTGAGGATTTTTTCATGCTGAAGGTTAAGAGATACATCAAAGTTATCAAAAGGATAGCTGCGGTGATAATTAATCGAAGCTTGACTGCGCTCAAGCAGGCGGCCAGCAATTGATAATAAATGATCAGCGCTAATGAGCAATGACCAAAAGTCAGTGAGTGGATTGATGCCGGGTCGGGTATAATTCAGTTTTGTGGATAAGGGAAAGTTTGCGCTGTTACGATTTGGCATCATTAAGCTAAATTGGGTGGTTAATTGATCGGCTTCTTGTGATAGGCGATTGAGTGTGTTTTTATAGGTTAAATTGACGTTGCTGACTTCATTAAACCCAAGGCTAATTGACCAATTTGTTGCTTTGATCGGTGTGCCGGAAACATGAACTGTAGCGGTTTTATTGATGTCGTTGATTTCTGTTTTGACTTCCACTGTTTTGAACAGGCCAGAGCGAAGGAGGTTGTTGTTCAGGGTATCGACTTTTTCAGGTTGGAAGGCAGTGTCGGGGTGAAGGTCACCAAATCTTTCAATCAATGAGACACTATAAGGCAGTTGATGCACTTTAAATGATTTGAATAAATATTGTGATCCAAGTTTTACTTTAAGGTGAATGCTGGCTGTTTGAGAGCTTGTGTCAATATGTGCTGTGGTATCTAGGATTGAAGCATTCAGATAGCCATGCTCTTTGCATAATTTTAAAAAAATGGATTTGATTTTCTCATAGTGATCTAATGTGAAACGCTCTTTTTGGAATGGATTGGTAAGATGATTGACCTTTCTGATAAATTCGGGGTTATTGATGGCTTGTGGCAGAGTGAATCGAATTTGTGAAATTCGTATGGGTTGATTTAGCGAAATTTTGATCAGGTATTTATTATTTGGGTCGATTTTAATGGTTGAATTGTAGTAACCCTCTGGCTGTAATATAGATCGAACAATCTCGGTGATTTGTTTTTCGAATTGATTGTTGTCAAGTTGATTAAGAAACTGGGTTTGGTCAGTGATTTGATGAATGATTGATTGCGTTACTTTCTCATCTGCACCAACTACTGACCAAGTTGAGGCTAAAACCTGGTTGGTGAGGAAAAAAAGGG
>VGUW01000058.1 GCA_016874185.1 Gammaproteobacteria bacterium | reverse complement strand
CTGACACAATTGCTTGACGAATCGGATTACCCACAGTCATGAAGCGGGCATCTTCACAGGCAAGCCCCGAAAGATGCCTGGTGGCTATATTTGCGATCAAGCGATTGGCCAAACCAAGCTTTGTATTTTGTTCAAAACAAACCACAGGGACCCTGAGCAAATATGCTGACAATGCCGGCGCAACAGAAACATAGCCCCCCCATGTCAATACACAGTCAATCCGATATCTTTTAAGATAAAATATTCCCAAAACAACCGAGCCAAACAGCGCCAAGATGGCCTTAACCTGAAGGAAAATGTTTTTTGAACGCAGTGCAAGTGCCCAAAACCAAAGATAAGGCAAATCCTGCACCAAGTCTTTTTCCATGCCTGCAGAACGCCCACCCCAATACACCACATGGCCTTGACACATTAACTCTTTGGCCACTGCCAATCCCGGATATATGTGTCCACCCGTACCTCCACCGGTCATCAAAATTTTCATGAAGTAACTTCCCGTGAAATTTGATGCACCATCCCGAAAGCAAAGAGACAAGCAAGCAAGGATGAGCCCCCATAGCTAATCAATGGAAGCGTCATCCCCTTAGTAGGAAGCATGCCAAGACAAACACCCATATGAATCAATACCTGCAAACAAACCCACAATAAAACACCCCAAACTAAAAAAGAGCGAAAGGGCTTATTTTGTAACAAGCAAAGTTTAGCAATGATCCACATGCGTACAAAAAGCCATGAGTAAATCCCCAGCATCACAAAAGCACCAAACCAACCAAGCTCCTCACAAATGACTGAAAATATGAAATCGGTGTGTGCCTCAGGCAAATATGATAAGCGCTGTAAACTCTGTCCAATACCTACACCAAAGAAGCCACCACTGCCTATGGCCATCAATGAATGCGTGAGCTGATAACCCTGATGCATGGAATATTGCCAAGGATTTTGAAATGACAACAAGCGCTCCAGCCGATATGGCGCTGCATAGACCAATATAAAAAACAGACACACACCCAAAGCCATCAGCAATAAAACATAGCGCAGTGGCATCATACCAACAAACATCATCCCCAGTGTGATCCCTGCTAATACAACACACGACCCAAGATCAGGCTCAAATAGCAACAATACACAGAAAACCCCCAGCACCATGAATGGTTTTAAAACACCAATAAATCGTTCTTTTACCTCATCACCCCTGCGGGTTAAGTAGCTGGCTATATAAATTAATAATAGCAACTTCACCACTTCCGACACTTGAATATTTAACACTCCCAGCGAAATCCACCTGGCAGACCCATTCACTATTTTGCCAATCGGCGGAATCAATACCAAAGTTAACAGCCCCAGTCCAAGCAATACAGCCAGCGTTGAGCCTTGGTGTAAGTAAGTAACTGATAGCCGTGAAGCAAGCAGCATAAGCATTAGGCCCAATCCAACATGGGCGCACTGTCTTAAGAAAAAATGCATCGGATGAACATGAAGCGACGCGGTGACCCCAATGGACGCTGAACTAACCATCACCAAACCAAAAGCAACAAGCAATAAAATGGGTATTACCAAATGCCAATCAAAGGGTGACCTATGCGATGCTTGCAAATCCATGCATCACCTCCTGCTCAAATACCTGCCCTCGATGCATGTAATTCTTAAACTGATCAAAACTGCTGCCGGCTGGCGAAAATAAAATGACACCCCCACCATGATGCTGACAATATAAAATGGCTTGACGATAATCCTTCACGATCACACCCTTCTTAACAGCATCGTACATGACCTGTGAACTTTGACCTTGAAAAACAGGATAAACATGCGGTTGACGAAGCATCATGATCCACTCATCTGATATGGATTCTTTTAATATACCCCCGCAAATTAAATACAGCCGTTTGACATGACTGTAGCGTGACAAAGCATATAAACAAGCATCAATGTTGGTTGCTTTAGAATCATTAATCACCAACCAATCAGCATCTTGGTAGCTCAGCTGCAGGCGAAATGGCAATGGCGTATATTTGGATAAATCAGCCAAGACCCCAAAATGGGCTTCCGTTAGCTGACAGACAAGCTGATCATTTAAATCACCTCGCATCAAATGGCGACAAAAAAATGAAAGTCTCTCTTTGGCTTTTTTGTAACTTTCAAAATCCCCGTGCCAACTTAAATGATCTGGTCGAATTGACCCAATAACACCAATATCAAACATGGCATATGAGGTGTAATGCAGCTGAAATGAGGACAATTCAAACACCAAAATATCAGCATCATTGATTTCAAAAGGGGAAACCCCAATGTTACCTGCCGCTTTTGCCCTCATCCCAGCCACAGAGAGGGCATGAGCGAGTTTGGCAACAAATGAGGACTTACCATTGGTTCCAGTCACCCCTATGGTCATTACATGATCTGGTTTTTTTTGATAAAAATACCAGTCAACATCCGTATAAATAGGTGCAACACAATCTCGTAAACGTGCATCATGAGGTGGTATTCCTGGTGATATCACTACCGCTGTGGTTTCCTTTGGAATTTCCTCCCGCCATAATGCCGTTGGATAAGCAGCCAGCAGTTGATCTCTTTCATCAACGTTGGTCACCCAATAAAAGGCTCGACCATGATCAATTTCAAATTTGGCAACACCTTGTGTGGAAAGCCCAAACCCCAATAATGTAATCATAGAATACTCAACAAAAACATCAAATATACCAGCAAAGTCGCCAGCAAAAACCGCAAAACAATCTGCATATTGCTCCAGCCTAATAGCTCAAAATGATGGTGCAATGGTGCCATTTTAAAAACACGAACACCTCGGGTCTTGAAACTGATAATCTGAATCATCACTGATACCACCTCCAAAACCAAAACAAGACCAATCCAAGGCAGGTAAAGCACCCATTGTGAGTGCATAAATAGTAATCCAATCAATGCCCCCAGTGGCAATGAGCCTGAGTCCCCCATAAACATTTGCGCTGGTTGAGCATTAAAATATAAAAAAGCAACAACCGCTACAGCAACATACCCAGTTGATAACAGCAGTCCTTTGACATCAGCAAGATTCAATAAAAATAGAATCATCATTCCAAGCCATAAGATTAAAAATTGTGTTGCACACAACCCATCGACCCCATCCGTGAAATTCATAGCATTGGCACTGGCTGTGAGTACCAAAGAGCCAAGAGCAACATATGCCCACTTGTCTAACAAGACAGTGATATCAGCCCATGGGATTCTTACAGGAACGATGGGCACAAAATACATCAAACCAGCTGAAAAAGTCAGCAGCAATAACATTTTCATTTTCATGCTAAGACCACGCTGCTTGCCTTTAATTTTAACCCAATCATCAATAGCGCCAATCAGCATAAACCCCAGGACTGTCATAGCACAAAGCCATTGATCAGGCAGCATGAATAGCATCCAAACCAATGCAATTAACATGAAGCATACACCTGCCATGGTAGGTGTCCCTAATTTTACAAAATGCGACTTTGGTCCATCTTTTCGTATCACCTCAGGTGCCAGATTCTGATTCTTAAAAATCCATAACCCCATTAAACAAGCCATAAAGCATAAAAGATAACTAACTGACATACTCACCACTAAACTTACTTAAAAGCAATTGAACAATGCGCTCCATTTTCATAAAACGTGAGCCTTTCACAACAACAGCACTTCCAGCTTTGATCCAATCATCTTGAAATAATGCTGTCTCTGAAATATGTTTTTTTACCCCACAAAATGCCTCATGAGCAAAAAAAGCATCATGACCAACAGCAATCAATTCATCCACCCTACCATTGGCATATTCACCAATTTCTTGATGATACCTGGCTGAGCTTTCCCCCAGCTCACCCATAGAGCCAAATACCAATATCTTTCGCTTTGGCTGCCTGGCAAGCAGGTCAATGGCTGCCTTCACTGAAGTCACACTGGCATTATATGAATCATCAAATAATGTAATCTCTTTCAGCAAATAATGGTATAATCGCCCTGGCAAGCCTTGATATTTTTCAAGCAACTTTAGCCCGTCAAAACCAATGCCCAGTGCGTGCATGACGCCTGCTACCATTTTAATATTCAAATAAAGATGTGAGGGCAAATGCTGTTTATCGATAGACATCACCACTTGCCCCTGTCGAACAATATAAAGCGCATCATTCACATGCAGCTCAATTTCACCACCTGAGCCAATTGCGACTACCCTGGCCATCGTCAAGGACTGCCAGAGCCCAGCCTGCGGCTGATCCAAATCAATCACAGCCAATGCTTGCTTGGAAAGAATGCGATAAATATCCGACTTGGTATCAACCAATTGTTCAAAATTGTTATAATTGGCCAAATGCACTGGTAGCACTGGTAAACAAAAACTTAAATCCACCGTTGCAATGTTCATCAAATACTTGATATCACCCGGCTTTGCAGCACCCATTTCCAAAATGAGGAAATCATCATTCAGATTGGCTGATAAAATTGTCAGCGGGACCCCCATTTCATTATTATAATTACCATAAGCCATGGTCACTCTAAAGTTGGCAGACAATACCTGATACAGCATGTGCCTGGTTGTTGTCTTGCCCACGCTACCAGTTAGCGCAATGGTTTGATACCGTCTGTACTTTTGAATATCTTTGGCCAATGATATTAAATCATCTGCCAAGTTAGGTAAGTACACAACATCTGGGTGGTCAAATGGCTGATGCGACAAAACCAGCTTTGCCCCCTGCGCCAAAGCGCTTTGAATATATAAACAGCCGTCAACCTGTTTTCCAGGAAGAGCCACAAAACAATCACCCGCTTGTATTAGGCGAGAATCAATATGAAAATTCTTAAGCTGCAAACGCTGCTTTAATGTAAGAATTCTGCTAAAGGCCTGTGCATATAACATGAAAGGTCAATACCCCATTTCCAAAATAAGCCCATCAAGAACGCGTCTGGCGACCTCGCTATCTCTGTGCGCCACTTGATTACTTGCAAATATTTGAATCGTTTCATGACCTTTACCGGCAATAAGTACCACATCATTTCTTGAGGCTTGTTTGATGGCATAACGAATGGCCTCAACCCGATCAATTTTTTCATGAATGGCCCAATTTGCAATCATTTGCGATTTAATATCTTGAATAATTTGTCTTGGACTCTCACTGCGAGGATTATCAGAGGTTAAAACCACATAATCAGCATACTTCTCAGCAATCATACCCATCTTGGGTCTTTTTTCTTTATCTCGATCTCCACCACAGCCAAAAACACACCAAATTTTGCTGCTTGTTACTTCCTGTAAAGTCATGAGCACATTTTTTAATGCATCTGGGGTATGCGCATAATCCACTATCACGGTTGGACCAATTTCACTGGCAATGACTTCAAATCTCCCAGGAATATGCGTCACCTGCTGGAGGGCTTCAATCGCTTTAAATGGCTCATAACCCATCATACATAATGCCAAAAAAGCACTCATGATATTTTGTGCATTATAACTGCCAGTAAGCCTTGAGTTAATTTGCAGAACTTTGCCTTGATACTTCACTTCAACGGTTTGACCTAACAATGACTTCTCAAGTACTCGACAATACGCAACATCATTACGCTTTCCCTGCGCCTTGAACGTATAGGCCATCAAATTAGAGCCCTGCCCACCTCTTAAGAAAATCCGCTCACCCAAAGGGTCATCCAAATTCACAATGATATGGACCGGATTAAAATCATAAAAAAGTCGCTCCTTACAATCCATATAGGCCTCCATGGTTCCATGGTAATCCAAATGGTCATGGGAGATATTGGTCAAAATCGCAATATCAAAACAAATGCCACCAACCCGCATCTGGTCTATGCCATGAGAGGAAACCTCCATGGCGCAAACTTGAGCATCTTCCTTGGCAATATTGG
>VGUW01000057.1 GCA_016874185.1 Gammaproteobacteria bacterium | reverse complement strand
AACCCTGTATAGGTGGCAGGATTAGATCGTGGCGTTCTGCCTATTGGGTTTTGATCAATATCGATGACTTTGTCAAAATACTCAAGATTGCTGATCTTGATGCAAGGAGCGGATTTGATTTTAAACTTCCGATTCAGTTGGTTATTGGCCATTGGGAGTAGGGTGTTATTGATCAGTGTTGATTTTCCACTGCCAGAGACGCCGGTAACGCAGGTAAAATATCCGATGGGAAATGCTGCGCAGGCTTGTTTTAGGTTATTGCCACAGGCGCCTTGGATTTCAATAAATAGGGTTTCTTTCGGAGGGCGTTGACTGTCAGTGCTAAGAAATTTTTCTCCGCTGAGATATTGGCCGGTGAGTGAATCGGGGGTGTTAATCAGATCCTGTGCTGTGCCCTGCGCGATAACATTGCCGCCATGGATGCCTGCGCCAGGGCCAATGTCAATGATATGATCTGCTTGGAGAATGGTGTCTTCATCATGTTCAACGACAATGACTGTGTTTCCAAGGTTTTTAAGATGTCTTAATGTGTCAATCAATCGCTGATTATCTCTTTGGTGAAGACCAATAGAAGGTTCGTCAAGCACATACATGACGCCAACCAGGCCTGAGCCAATCTGGCTTGCCAACCTGATACGCTGTGATTCGCCGCCAGATAGGGTTTCTGAGGCTCGGTCCAAACTGAGGTAGTCCAGGCCGACGCTGATTAAGAAATGTAATCGATCTTGAATTTCTTTTAGAATTCGCTCTGCAACCTGAATTTTCTGGTGATCAAACTGGGCCTTGTTAAAAAATGCCTGTGCATGGCCAATAGTCATGGCAGTGATTTCCTGGATTTGGTAGCCATCCACGCGAACACAGCGAGCGATTTCTGATAATCTTGATCCACCACAAGCATGGCAGGGGTGATAACTGATGAATCGTGAGAGTTCTGTTTTAATGCTCTCGGAGTCAGTTTCCATATAACGTCGGTACATTGTGGGCAATACACCTTCAAAACGTTTTAATCGAGAAATTGGCTGCCCTTTGATGTCATTGTAGGAAATCTCAATGGATTGATTTCCAGAGCCATTTAGAATCATGTTTTGAGCGGCTGGGCTAATGTTTTCCCATGGGGTATTGGGGTTGATGTTAAAGTGTGAGAGTACCGAAGACAGCAGTTGCCAATAGTATTTGTTATCAGGTCCCCAGCCAATAATTGCGCCTTGTTTTGGGCTAAGTTTTGGATCAATGATAACCAGCTCGCCATCCATACTGCGCTGCATGCCAAGGCCATCACAGGTTTGGCAGGCGCCGCTTGGGTTGTTAAATGAGAACATTTTTGGTTCAAGCTCTTGAATGGCAAATCCGCAGCTTGGACAGGCATATTTTCGACTAAATGTGATTGCTTCCTGGGTGTCATTGTCCATGCTCAGTAATTGTGCAATGCCATCAGTCAATGATGTGGCCAGCTCCAGTGATTCGGCAAGTCGCTGCCTAATTTCAGCCTTGACTTTGAAGCGATCGATAACCACTTGAAGTGTGTGCTTGGTTTTTTTATCGATGGGTGGCAGGTTATCAATTTCATAGACAACCCCATCAAGTCTTAATCGGATGAAGCCTTGGCGTTTTAAGTTTTCAATGAGCTGGATGTGCTCGCCCTTACGATCTTGAACCACAGGCGCAAGAATCATAAAGCGCTCTTCAGGGTTAAGCTGCAGTATGTGCTCTACCATTTGGCTGATGGCCTGTGCTTTTAGTGGTGTTAGATGAATTGGGCAGCTTGCACTCCCTGTTCGGGCAAATAGTAGCCTTAGGTAGTCGTATATTTCTGTAGTGGTGCCAACGGTTGAGCGAGGATTATGTGAGATGGATTTTTGCTCAATAGAAATCGCAGGAGACAGCCCGCTAATGTGGTCTACATCGGGTTTTTCCATCATTGATAAGAACTGCCGTGCATAAGTAGATAGAGATTCAACATAGCGACGCTGCCCTTCAGCGTAGAGGGTGTCAAATGCAAGGGAGGATTTGCCAGAACCAGATTTCCCGGTGATGACCACTAATTGATTGCGGGGGATGTCAATATTGACATTTTTGAGGTTGTGGGTGCGGGCCCCTTTGATGGAAATATGGTCGTTCATGATCTTCGCTGACTGTTTTGACTATCATGACACAGGTCGTGGTTTGTTAAAAGTTTTAAAATTGCCGATGTTTGATTTTCTCGCACAGGTCGATGACTTCCTTAGGGTGCGGTAGTTTTAGAAAAGCATTTTGGGCTTTTTGGATGTAATCAATTGCAATTTGTCGGCACTGATCCAGGATATTGCTTTTGGCAATACTATTTAATATGAATTGAATAAATTGAGGACTTGGGCTTTTAAGTTCATCAGAATTAAAGCGGTTTGACTTAGCAAAGAGGATTAATGGCAATGTACATTTGCCTTGGCGAAGATCATCTGCAATATCTTTGCCCCATTGTGGATTTTGGGTTTGGTAGTCCAGTATGTCATCGATGATCTGATAGCCAATACCAAGATTCATGCCTGCGTCAATGAAGCTTGTATTTGATTCAGCATGAAGCAGCCGAGCACATTCTGCGCTGGCTGAAAATAAGAGTCCAGTTTTAGCGCTGATGATTGTGAGATAATCTTGCTCAGAAATTAGTGATCGTTCAACAGCAAGTTGATGAATTTCCCCTTCCACGATCTTGCATGTGGTGTTGGCTAAATGAGAAAGAATGCCTGAGTGATTAAGTTGGCTAATGAGCTTGAAGGCGTGGCTGTATAAAAAATCACCGCCAAGTACTGCTGCTGCATTACCCATTGCGCCCCTGGTGGATATTTGCCCACGCCGAAGATTGGATTCATCGATAACATCGTCATGCATCAATGTGGCCATGTGAATCAGCTCAATAATGGATGCCAAATTACTGGCCTTGGGATGGATGCCCCCGTGCGCCTGGCTAATAAGAAGAATCAACTGTGCGCGAAGTCTTTTGCCTTTTCGATTAAGCAGTGTTTTGGCAATCTCGTTGGCGTAGGGTATTGGGGACTTGACGGTTTCTGTGATTTGAGCATCAACCTGGTCTAGCCAATCGGATAAAGGATGTTTTATGGCAACTGTCATGGCATTAAGCTAGCCAAAAGCAGGGTAGTATGCAAGTGATTTTAATTGTTTGTTTGAAAATGCTTGATTTTTTTTATTGGATCATTAATATGACATTACGAATAAAGCTCATGGGGCATAAGTATGTATGCTATTATAGAAACAGGTGGTAAGCAGTTAAAAGTAGAGCCTGGCAAACGTTATTTTGTAGAAAAACTGCCACAAAACATTGGTGAAACTGTTGTATTCAACGATATCTTAATGATTCGTCATGAAAATAACACAAAAATTGGTCAGCCCCTTTTGGCCGGTCAGGTGCAAGCTCAGGTGGTCGATCAATTCCGAGATGAAAAAATAGAGATTTTAAAACACAAGCGACGAAAGCATCATATGAAAAGACAGGGACATCGTCAGGATTTGACTTGTGTTGAAATTGTATCAATATCCAGTCAATAAGGAGTAGGTATGGCTCACAAGAAAGCGGGTGGTAGTACCCGAAATGGTAGAGATTCAAACCCTCAGTACAGAGGGGTAAAGGTTTTCGGTGGTCAGCGTGTTGGCCCAGGAAATATCATTGTTCGTCAAGTTGGTAACACTTATCATGCCGGTAAGAATGTGGTAACTGGTAAGGATTATACCTTGATGTCCTCGATAGAAGGTGTGGTTGGTTTTGCAAAGCGTGGACGTTTAAACCGTCTATATGTTGACGTTCTTCCCATCCAGTAGTTATGGCATTTATTGATGAGGCAACCATTTCCCTTCAGGCAGGTAAAGGAGGGAATGGTTGTTCGTCGTTTCGGCGAGAGAAATTTATTCCGTTTGGCGGTCCTGATGGTGGAAACGGTGGTGATGGCGGTGATATTTATTTTGAGGTAGACCCAAATCTAAACACTTTGGGTAAGTTTCGTTTTCAGCGTCAATTTCAGGCACAAAGTGGTGAGTCTGGCATGGGTCGTCAGATGTATGGTGCTGCTGGTGAGGATTTGGTTATAAAGGTGCCGCCCGGAACAACTGTCAGGGATGTGATGAGTAATGAGGTGATTGTTGATCTTGTTGAGCCCGGAGTGCGCTATTGTATTGCTAAAGGTGGCATAGGTGGTAAAGGTAACATATGTTTTAAATCTTCAACCAATCGTGCGCCAAGACAGACCACTCAGGGTGAGCTCGGTCAGTCTTTTTCAGTGAAGCTTGAGTTAAAATTATTAGCAGACATCGGTTTGGTTGGGTTGCCAAATGCCGGGAAATCTTCATTACTTGCAATGATGTCCAGTGCCAGGCCCAAAATTGCCAATTATCCATTTACCACTATTGAGCCTAATTTGGGAGTGGTTGACTTGGGTGAAAACATGAGTGTGGTGATTGCTGACATTCCGGGTTTGATTGAGGGGGCCAGTCTTGGTGTTGGATTGGGACTTGATTTTTTGAAGCATATTTCGCGCTGTAAGGTTCTATTGCACTTGGTAGATGGCTCTTCGATGGCTGATGTGCCACCAGTTAAGGCGATTGAACAGATTCTAAATGAACTTAAGGCGTATGATGAGACGCTATTGGAAAAAAAGCGGTTATTGGTTTTTAATAAGCTTGATATTGCTGATCAGAGTGTTCAGCAGCAGTTTCCTGATGCAATTTGGATCAGTGCTGCAGCAGGCACGGGTAAAAAAGAATTAATTCAGCATATGGTAAGGGCATTGCAAAATAATGAGTTTTAATTCATTTGTTAAAAACATGAGTGCCTAAATTCATTGCTTATACGATCTTTGTTTTATGTAAGATGATTAAGTTAACTGCGAAAACATTCAGCAGCAGCTTCATTGGTTCGCCATATCTATCAGGCCATCTCCCTGGTAATGATACATTTAGGCGTTATTT
This sequence comes from Gammaproteobacteria bacterium, assembly GCA_016874185.1. GTDB lineage: Bacteria > Pseudomonadota > Gammaproteobacteria > Comchoanobacterales > Comchoanobacteraceae > UBA1515. Next base: position 1,047 of record VGUW01000057.1, on the reverse strand, counting down.
TACAGCTGAGACTGTAATTTTTATTGGGTCATTAATGTTGGCAGTGTTTTTGCTGAAACTTAAGGGTTCAAGCCAAATTATTTTGATCTGACAGGGGTGAATTGAGAGATTCTTTAACAATAATAAATGGGTGTTGCTTTGTTTTTGAAAAAGTTTTTTTCAAGTGCTGGTTTGTATCATCACGGTCGATGGTCAGTGGGCGTGTAATATGTTCTATGAATAAAAAAGCTTTGACCCCTGGCTTTAGCTTACTTCTGAAAAGGGTTAATAAAAAACTCAGTGGGATGCGCCAAGCGTATGTTTTGAACCATTCTTTTGCTATCGCTTACTTTGTAGACCGGTTTTTACTTGGTTTTTAAACAGTGCCTTAGCTGCGCTCAGAATTGATGTTTATAAACAACACACTGATTTTTTAGAACTTAATGGGGTTTATTAAATCTTGGTGGTCTAGTCGATGATAAGTTTTAAATGTATCAAAACAGGCTAGACATACTTGACATTCTCTGTATTTTTTGCCTACACTAGGCCAATGAAAAAAAGTAAAATTTATGCAATCCGTCTCAAGTCCAAATAGTCCATTAGGGTCAACAAGAAAAAGAAATGCTGAGTTATTGCAATTAAGTAAAAAATTAGGAAAACTTATACCTAATCCTGATTCCTCGGCTAAATTTAGTGGTAATATAGAAGAATTAAAAAGTGTTTTTCAAACCCTAGATAACCTTGCCCCCCTGGATAAACTTGAGAGAGAATCTTTTACTCCTTATCTAAATTATTTTCAACAGCCGGCTATCCAGGAGCTTATAAAACCAGTAGCAAGGCGTTTAGAGCCCGAATTTAAGGCTGTTGGCAAAGAAGATACTTCAAGTGTTAAGCCTGTTCCAGGAGTAGTTACTGTCAATCCGGATGGTAGCAGCAGTGGTCCTGCCGGTATTATTCATCGTGATGTAGATGAAAATCATGAGCTTGAACAGCCAGTAGCAAGGCGTTTAGAGCCCGAATTTAAGGCTGTTGGCAAAGAAGGAACTTCAAGTGATAAGCCTGTTCCAG
>VGUW01000056.1 GCA_016874185.1 Gammaproteobacteria bacterium | reverse complement strand
TATAAATAAGTGCCAAAGAATAAAATGAAAGGTGGTAGCTGATACATAAAAAAATCTCAAGTTTTCTATATTATAGCTTGAATATGGTTCCTGTAAAGAAATGTGGCGTTTTGTTTTTAAGACGATATAATGAATGAAACTGAATGATCACTTTGCATGTTATATAAAATTTTTGATACTCTGGATGAAAATGTACTGAGCAGTATTGCAATTAATTTGTCTCAAGGTAAAACAGCCATTTATCCAACAGACTCTCTTTACGCAGTGGGTACGCAAATTGCCAGTTATGATCAGCTCATCAATGTACTTAATAAGATGGGTAGAAACAAAGAGTTTTCAGAGCTTACCATTTTAGTGGATTCTTTTGAAATGGCCAATGAATTGGCAGAAATTTCAACGCCGATTTATCGAGAAATGAAGCAAATGAAAGCAGCAGCCACCTGGATCTTGCCAGCCAATACTCATTATTTTAAAAAGAGAAAGTTACCTTTTAGGGAGCAAGTAGGTCTTAGAATTTGTGATCATCCAGTGGTGAGGGGCATTATTGCTAAACTGGGTTCTCCTTTGCTAAGTGCTTCTTTAGAAGAACGAGATCCTGATTTTTGGAGATACGGTGATCCAGATGAAATTATCTCAGACTTTGGCCAGTATGTGGATATTGTGGTTGATGCAGGTTATGTGACGGGAGTGCCCTCTTTGCTGATTAATCGGTGTAAAGATGATTAATGACTGGTGGAAAATTGGTTGGCAGAGTTCTTATCAAACAGTGCACTCCATGATTGACGATGTTTGGTGTTATTCTAAATATTGGCATCATCCCCATTCAGATCTGCTGGTGGTATTACTGCATGGTCAGCTTGCAAATTCACACTGGTGGCGCCCAATTGCTGGCCAGCTGGCCAAAGACTGCTCTGTTCTGGCTGTTGATTTTTCAGGGATGGGCGATAGTCAATGGCGAGAAAATTACAGCTTTCTAACCCATGTTCTGGAAGCAAAGCATATTTCACAGCTGATGAATAAAAAGCATTTTGTCACGATTGGTCATAGCTATGGTGGTCTTGTTGGTTTATCTTTGGCAGCGCACAATCTTTCAGCACACAAAGGGCATATAATGATTGATAGCCCTATGGCAGTTTTATTCGAAGAGCAGGCTCCTTCAAGATTTATTGACTCAAGGATTAAAGCTCAAGTGGTTCATTACCCAGATCAAAAGACCATATGTTCTCGATTTAGAATTATTCCACCGCAGCCGATTTTGATTCCATCTTTGGCAGAGGCAGTTGCACTTGAATCAGTGATACTGGATGAGAAGGGCTGGAGATGGAAATTTGATCCAAATGTGTTGGCATTTATGCACACTGGTGGGAGGTTGGCTACGGATGTTAAGCCGATTTTGTCCTATATCGCTGGGGGCGAGAGTGTTTTTTGGAAGGGATCTTATGCCATGCTTTTAGATAAACATCAGGTTGCGTATCAGGTTATTCCCAAGGCGCATCATGCCTTGTTACTGGATGCTCCTGAGGCCCTATATCAAACGATTCAGCAACAACTTCAGGTATTTCAATGATTAGAATTCAAAAATTTTTGGCCAATCACGCTTTAATGTCACGCCGAGCTGCCGATCAGGCAGTTAGGGATTCTCGTGTTAAGATCAATGATCAGAAAGCAGTTCCAGGGCAGGTGGTTGAGAGTGGTGATGAGGTTTTTTTGGATGGAAAACAGATTGTGCCAAGAAAAATTGAATCCAAGCTGATGCTTTATCATAAACCTGTTGGTCGCATTTGCTCTATGGCTGAGTCTGAAATGCCCAGAAGTATTTGGCAAGATTTTCCAAAATTGGGAGCAGGGAAGTGGATCAGTGTCGGACGCTTAGATATTAATAGCAGTGGTTTGATGTTGATAACGACTGATGGTGAGCTTGCCAATCGATTAATGCATCCTTCATCCAATATCGAGCGGGTTTATAAAGTTAGGGCTTTTGGTAAAGTGACTGATGACATGCTCGAAAAAATGAAAACGGGTGTTCGTTTGGATGATGGCTTAGCATGTTTTAAAAAAGTTAAATTATTGGAAAGCTCAAATAAAGATAAGCTGAATGTTTGGTTTGAGGTGACAGTTACCTCTGGTCGTTATCGCATGGTGCGCAGAGTATTTGAGTCATTGGGTTTGACTGTGAATCGTTTGATTCGATTGCGCTATGGGCCACTGATCCTACCTGCTGAATTACCACTGGGTCGATGTATTTCGCTTTCTGAAGAAGATGTGAATGCTCTGAATCAGTATATTAAGCGGTTTATTAAATGATCATCGCTTTGATGTTTTGTGCTGTGATAACAGCTTTGTTTTTAAAAAGCATTTACCCTGCTGATCAATGGCGCTACCGCATTTTAACCCTGTTGCTTTTAACATTTTTTTTCTTTGGGTATTTTTGGCTTTATCATGCCGGTCAATGGATGCAGTATCGCCAGTTTTTGATGCTATCACCACAAAGCAGCGAAGAGGCTTTATTAAAAGATGAGTTGGTGAAGAGGCATCTTAAGAAATTGCAAAAGCAAGCCCCCAGCTCTGAGAATTTGATGCATTTATTTGAAGTATGTGTGCAATCAAATGATGCTGCGTGTGTAAAATCCTCAGTTGTTGATTTAATTGATCAGGGAATTATTCCAGATGAGGCTGGGCTAAATTTGGTCAGGGCTGAATATCATTTACATCATGAGAAAATATCAGAGCCAATGATATTGGCACTTAAAATTTGTGAAAAGCAAAAAACCAATTGGCTTGAATGCCAAGGGTTTCATGCAAGAGCACTTTATAATTCAGGTCTATTTAAAGAAGCAAAAACAATATGGCAGACATTATTAAAGCGTCAGGATGCTTTGTCGGAGAAAAAGCAGATTTGGGCAAAGGCAATTAAGCAATGTGAACAAATGCTGGCAAAAGCAGGTGGAAAATCATCTTAAATTTACATACAATCAGAACATGAAGAAATATTTACTGCCCCAATCTTGGTTATCATTTGCTTACTATGTGAGGAGTATTTGCCTGGGGCTGTTGATGGCTTCTCTCCCTATAGGGATTTATTGGTCTTTTTGGCTTGCACCTGTTGATGTCACTCAGGGTGAGATTTATCGGTTAATTTATGTGCATGTTCCCGCAGCTTTTCTTTCTTTAGGTGTTTATGTTGTGATGTCGGTTTTGGCTTTTGTCTTCTTGACCTGGAGGCTTAAGTTCTGTGACTTAGTCTGCCGCTCGATTGCTCCTACTGGATGGTTTCTCTGTGCATTGGCATTAATAACAGGGTCTGTATGGGGAAAATCCACCTGGGGGACTTATTGGATCTGGGATGCGCGCCTAACAAGTCAATTGGTTTTATTGATATTTTATTCTATTTTTTATTTGTTAACAAAAAATCAAGGACGAGTAAGTACTGTTGCTGGATATGTTTTTCTTTTGCTTGGATTGGTGGATGTGCCCATTATTCACTACTCGGTTAATTGGTGGAATACACTGCATCAAGGTACAACCGTTTTTGCAAAGCATGAGGCCATTCACTCAACCATGTGGTATCCTTTGATGCTCATGATTTTAAATTTTGTATTAATTGTTTTAGTGCTGGGCAGTAGTCGATTTCTAAGGCTTGTTTCTAAATGAGTCGAGTGCATTATAAAAGGTTGATCATTATTTTGCTAGCAGGTGCTGTGGCAGTTGTTACTTTGGCAATGATGATGGTTGTGCTAAGTCAGGAAATTAATCTTTATTTAACGCCAACTGAAATCAAACATCGCACATTTGCCAAAAGTCAGCGAGTAAGAGTCGGTGGGCTTGTGGTTGAGCATTCATTGGTTTATGTGGATAAAAAGAATCTTGAGATGTTGTTTGATATTGTTGATCAGCAAGGGACGTTGTTAAAAATTCATTATCAGGGATTAACGCCGACCCTATTTAAGGAAGGCAAAGGCGTGATTGCTGAGGGGCAAATGCAAGATGGCCAGCTTTATGCTAAGATGTTGCTGGCTAAACATGATGAAAACTATAAACCTCCAGGCACGTGATGGGGCATTTGGGTGAAATTGCTTTAATTGTTTCGCAAATCATCTCCTGGTATGGTGTGGTTTGGTTCAAAAATCGTTCGGACTTTCTGGCTTTTTCGGCCAGGTTGGCTTTTGTGATGATGTCCTTGTCATTGGCTGCTTTGATTTATGGATTTTTGATTCATGATTTTGATTTGGTCTATGTTACCTCGCACAGTCACTCCTTATTGCCATGGTATTATCGCATCGCTGCACTTTGGGGTGGGCATGAGGGCTCATATCTTTTATGGCTTTGGTTAATTTATCTTTGGGCTGTTTTAACTTTCTCATTCAGTGACCATACTTTAAGTACACGGGCACTTTGGTATGCGCTGTTAATTGCGGCATTGATGGGGGCTTACTTATTATTTTTATCAAGCCCATTTACCTTATTTGTACCAGCAGGACCAGACGATGGGATGGATTTAAATCCGTTGCTACAGGATCCTTTGATGATGATTCATCCACCGATTCTATACATAGGATATGTTGGCTTTATGATTCCCATGTGTTATGTGCTGGCTTATTTTCATGAAAGGCAAAGTGTTGATTTGGATTTATTAATGCTAAAACAGGTAGTAACAAGAGTGGTTTTTTGGCTAACTTTGGGGATTTTCCTGGGCAGCTGGTGGGCATATAGAGAACTTGGGTGGGGAGGTTTTTGGTTTTGGGACCCTGTTGAAAATGCTTCTTTGATGCCATGGCTGCTGGGTGTTGCTCTGATTCATTTGCTTCGGGTTGCAAATGAATTTAAAGCGGCTAAGTTTTGGATTTTGGTCATGGCGCTGGCAGGATTCATATTAAGTGTGCTGGGTTCCTTTTTGGTGCGCAGTGGTGTATTGATTTCTGTGCACACTTTTGCGGCAGATCCAGGCAGAGGAAGTGCATTATTGCTGATATTGATGTTGCTTTGTCTTTTAAGTATTGGTTTGATGATGCGCTATAAAGACACTGATCAGAAGCCAGGTGGTTTTCTATCCAGACGGTTATTATTGGCGTACAGTGCTGCATTGATGATGACCTTTGTGTTATTTGTTGTGCTTTTGGGCACACTGTATCCCCTGGTAATGACCAGCATGGGATGGGGTGAGGTTAGTGTAGGCAGTAGATACTTTAGTGAGATTCTGATGCCTGTTATTGGTCTTGGCTTGATTTTAATGTTATTTATGGACACAAAAATCAGTTTTAGTCGAATCATTCTTTTTTTGGCAGGCGTCAGTGTGCTTGTGCTGTTATATTGGCCATTAGGCCTCAATGCCCTGATTTTTATGTTTTTAATCATATGGGCCATGGTCTGTCAGTTAACTGTAAAAATACCCGGATCAATACGATGTGCCCATGTGGGAATTATTCTTATTTTAGCAGGTGTGTTGATGCATGGAGAGCTTGCCAGATCCTATGAAATCGCCGTTGGGATTAATCAGCCTTATGAGCAGTCTGACGTTAAAGTCCATTTGGTTGACATTGAGCAATCACATTTTGATAACCTTGATCAAGCAGCATTTACGTTAATGGTGCAGGATCATCATTCTGCTTTTCTATTGAAGCCCAAACGGCGATATTATGCCTCAAGAGATCAGGTCATGAATAAAAGCGCCGTTATACATGATGGGCTAACTGATATTTATGCGGTCATGGGGGAGTCAGTCGGTGATGGGCTTTGGTCGTTAAGATTATATTTTAAGCCAGGGGTGATTTTGATTTGGTTAGGCGCGATGCTGATTGCAATTGGGCTATGCTGGCGCTCATATCGGGTGAGTGCATGAGAAGAAAAGCGCTATATTGTTTGGCTATGGTATTATTGATGGCTTTGTTTTTGATTTTTTATGAGTCACTATCTGTGAACAAGAAAAATAATGTGCAGCAAATAGGGCGTAGTTTAGAGCATCAGCTGAAGATCACTACTTTTTCTAATCTTGAGATTGACTATCAACAGCCACTTGGGTTGTACTTTATGGCCAGCTGGTGTCATACCTGTGAAGTGGAGTAT
>VGUW01000055.1 GCA_016874185.1 Gammaproteobacteria bacterium | reverse complement strand
TCTTCACGCAAGTTATATCGATGGTGAAATAACTGAACCGCTTAAGAAGAAAATTTTCTCGGCACTCGACTGGTTTTTAGGGAGTGTAACATGATCATAGAGCCAGAGTTACTAAAAGCCGTCACTCAATCTTTGGAAGATTACTTTGATGGCGAAGTTACAATTCAAGATGTCAAATTCTTAAGCGAGCCTGACCGAAGGAATAGGATCGCCCGTCTGTTTTTATCATCAGGCAATAATGAAACGCGATCCGTTATCTTCAAACAATCACTCTCTGATAAGAGCCAAGAAACCACGGATGATGATATTCTGGCAAGGTTCGCCAGAGATTTTGCCGGGCTCAAATTCTTAAACGGGTCTGACATTAATCACAGCATTCCGAAGTTTTTAGGCGCAAGCCAAAGTTTTAGGTTTATCCTTCTTGAAGATCTAGGTGACACCCATATCAGCCTTGTTGATAGTTTAACTAAAGCTGATCCTGATAAAGCAGTAGCCGCTCTTAAGCGCTTTACCAAATCTCTCGCGCATTTTCATATGGCAAGTTATGAGCGTCTTGGGGAATATGATGAACTATTGGCCTCGGCTCATCCAAAGAGAGAAACGCTAGAAGAGCGCGTCAAATGGAATGAAGAAGATTTGATCCCTAAATTAAAGCTTGTTTGTAATCGCTTTGATATTCCGTTTACAAATGAAGTGAAACAAGAAGCCATGGATGTAATCAAAATGAGCTTAAGCCCTGGAGATTTTTATGTGCTAACCCATGGTGATATTTGCCCTGACAACGTATTTGACCATGAAGATAAGGACGAGCTTCAGCTGATTGATTTTGAGTGGGTCAGGCCTGGAAGTAGCTTGTTGGATGCAACTTATTTTAGGATGAATTTCCCAACCTGTTGGTGCGCCAAAGCTTTGCCTGAATCAATTGTTAACGAACTAGAATCTCTTTACCGCGAAACAGTTGCAAGCAAAATTAGGCCAAGCCTTGATGAGGGCAAATACAATGAAAACTATATTGCGGCCTGTGGGTTTTGGCTACTCAGCTCCATGCCATTTGCCCTGCGCATCATGGATAAAGATGAGTGCTGGTCATCTGGTCCAGTACCTGCTGATTCATTATGGGAAGCAAGAAGAAAACTTGGCTAGGCCACGCTTTATCTCGAGATTACAAGCATTTATAAAGGTGTCAAAAGAACATAATATGCTTCCTCATTTACGTAAGTCAGCTGAGCAAATGCTAGCGCATGCTTATGAAAAATGGGATGACGTAAGACCACTTGATTTATATCCAGCGTTTAAAAGTTAAAATTGAGAGAACATAATATGCAAACACACTATCAAGAAGATGCAGGGCTTATAGCGGTTCCCGAGAGTGTTTTTGGGATTAAAGACCTTGAGGTGTTAAGTCTATATAAAAATCTCATTAACCTAATACCTGCAGAACTTCTAGAAATACACTCTCTAAAAAGGTTAAACTTAAGCGCTAATAAAATAGAGATCTTACCAAATAACATAGGTGCATTGCATGATTTAGAAGTTCTTGATATTCAGCATAATCAAATAGCACTATTGCCAGAGCAACTTTGTGAATTATCAAATCTTCGTTATCTATTGCTTGGTGGAAATAAATTAGAAAAATTACCTATTGAAATAAAAAATTTAAGTAAGTTGATCTATCTAAATATTACACACAATAATTTTCGATTTTTGCCAGACGAAATTTCTGAGCTCAAAGCGCTGTTAGAATTAAGAATTTATAATAATCATATTGAAGAATTGCCAGAAAGCATATCCCGTTTGACTAATTTGCACGAATTACATGCAAATGACCACACTCCCCGACATCATGGTTGCAGGCTTGGGATAATGGAGGCTAGGACAATAATGTTCTCCTTGCGAAATAAGATCCGTAAGCCATGCTAAACAACAGCAATGTTACCAACATAGCTATTTTGCAGATTCTATATCCATTTCCTTAACCTATTTGTCTTATCTCTGTCGGGGAGTATGGCAAATGACAATGCCATAAAAATTCTGCCAAATCCTATAACTGAATTGAAAAAATTAAGAAAACTCATTGTCTCTCGTAATAAATTAGTAACGTTACCAAACAGTGTAGGGCGTATGAGTAGTCTTACTGATATTGATTTAAGATCAAACGCTCTAGAATATCTTCCACGCTCCATAGGCGAATTAAAGAATTTACGTTTATTGGATTTAAGAGATAACAATCTGATAGAGCTACCAGAGGAAATAAGGAATTTGTCTAGCCTGGAAAAGATAGACCTTAGGATGAATAAAAATCTAAAAATACCGTCATGGATTAATGACCTCAAATGCGTGGTATTTTATTGATTATGAAGATTGAATCTTTTTTCATAAACTCTCCGCAAATCTAATCAGTTTTTTAAGATCTTCAAATAGCATCCAGACTTCTTGTTTGAACCAATCAAGCCACTGGACTTCGGATATAGGGTATTCAGAAATACGCGCAAGCCCTACATAAGTTTTAAGCTTTGCAAGCAAATAGCTGATACGAAGACCTGTAAAATCTGCTTCATGGGCACGTATCTCTTTCAAGATAGTTTTTTCACATTCATTAAATGCAACAATCTTCTCTATGAGTATATGACGAACAGGATCACGGTTGATTTTCAGCTGTCATGGCAATTGAATCATTTATTAATGCTTCCAAGGTTTGTGCAGCTTTTGTAATATTTGAGTTTGCAAATTTTGTATTATCCGGTTGGTTTTCCAACTGATGTAAGTTTTTGAATCGCAGAGGTAAGGTATAGCCGACACCTCTAGTATTCAGAACAAGATCCGTAAAACATGGATGTAATTTTTGAATAATCTGTCTTATCTCAGAGAGCTTACGATGCATGCGGGTCAAATCTGAAATGATCAGGCCATACTCTTTTAAAGTTTCTATGATCTTCTCGTATGGAAGTGGATTCGGATGATTTTTAAACAGCTCATATAGAATAGAGGCCATGAATGGCTTAATCCTTGATTCTCTAGGAATGCCATCGATTTCAATGCGTAGTACAAAACTATCACCATCAATCGTGATAATGTTTTGATTGCTAGTATCAATCAACGAAATAAACTTCATGTCACCTCATAAGAAACGCGCAAAATGGCGTTTTTGTTTTTGATCTTATTAATTTTTATAAGTCCTATCTCACCTATAGAAGACAGATGCGTACCACCACAAGGTATCGGTGACATATTACCTATTTGCATAACTCGAAATTTCTTATTATCAGGAACACTATATGGTAGTTTATAAAATTGCTTTTCAAAGCCTAATAGGTCGATCTCGAAAATTGTTGTTTTATCATCTCTTGCAATTGCTTCATTTATTGCATTCTGTAGAACTCCCACATCTATTGCTTCGTTTCCTTGAAATTCAACATAAGCTTCGCCAGGAAAGGAATGACCTTTTATTGCTTTTAGTTTTGGATTCAGTATTTCTACGATATTACTGAGCAAATGACCTGCAGTATGGTAACGAGCATTTGTTAACCTTCTCTTTTGGTCCACAAAGCCATACACTTTTTGTGCTGCTAGTAGCTCAATTTCTGTAGGCCCTATATAATGTCTTATTTGATCTCCATGCTGCGCGACGTGGATAACATTAGCTTCGAAATGATCACTTCTAATAACGCCATGATCTGAAGGTTGACCACCACCCTGAGGATAAAAAGCTGTTTGATCAAGGATAATAAAGATGCCTTTCTCATCTTTTTCTACTTCTTGAATCAAACCTTCAAAATCAAACTGATATGTATCTTGGAGGTATAGTTTTTTAGTCATATATTTACCATTAATTTGTTGTTACATATCAGTATTATCGCTCCAAAACCAAAGGATAGGTATAACAATAATATCCTAAAATAAGGATATACAAACTTATTTATCCTCGTTTTATCCTGCAATTATCGTAAAGTCAAATGGTTTCTCCGTTTCGAATCTCCATTGCTACTCCGGTTTTTGTTCTCTAAAAAATGCAGCCTCGAAAAACAGCAATCCTCTAAAACCCAGGTAAATCCAGGGTTTGAGGACATGCGTACCTTCGACCGGAGTGTTCGCATGTATCGGAGAAGGAGAGGGCAAAAATGGAAATTTTGGGGGTAAAATGGCAAAATTGGAGAAAGTGAGGTACGGGTCTAATACTAGATGGAAACGCTGGAAAGCTCACAAATACTGGGGTTTCTGGATTGCTTCGCTATGCTCGCAATGACGGTGAGAAAAGTTCTCTTTACAAAAACTGGCGGAGAGAGAGGGATTCGAACCCTCGATACGGGAATGCCGTATACACACTTTCCAGGCGTGCTCCTTCAGCCACTCGGACACCTCTCCAATGCTAGGGATTTTGCCATAATTTATTAAGTGGTACAACAATTATTGTGATCGGCTTTGGAGTGCATTATATTCTTAGCATGACAATTTTGTTTTTGTTTTTAATCATGGGTGTTTTTTTGGGCTTGGTAGGTGCCGGTGGATCAATCCTGAGCATTCCAATTCTGACCTATGGTGTGGGAATGCCCATGGTAAAGGCGAGTGCTTTTTCATTTTTGATTGTTATGTTGCTGGCAATAATAGCCCTGATTCAGGTAAGGGCTACACTTTCTTTGAAAGAATACTTGCCCTTTGCGCTGCCGACATTAATTGCAGTAATGGTTGTGCGTGCATGGCTATTGCCTGTGATTAATATGCAAATGGGAATGCATTTTTTACAGCGGATGCTTGAGATTTTATTGGCCCTGGTCATGCTGGGAGCTGCTTTCTCTTTATTTAAAGGGCATCATGATCATTTGCAGGCAAAGCCTTGGCCGTATGTGTATTATTTTATGGTAGCCTTCTTTTTGGGGTTGCTGTTGGGGATGGTTGGTGCTGGTGGTGGATTTTTGCTAATACCACTTTTGGTTTATAGCGGTTATTTTGATTTATCGCGTGCGATCAGTGTGTCTTATCTGCTGATTGCATTGAACTCATTAATTGCCTTTTTATCGGATTACCATGACTTTTCTCAAGCTGAGTGGTTAGCGCTGGCAGGCTATGTTGTGATTGGTTTGCTAGGAATGCAAATTGGGCTTTATTTGCGTGTGCGTGTGGATGTGGTTTGGGTCAGTCGGATTCTTGCTTTAATTTTGCTGTTAAATTCAGTTATAATAAGCCTTAAACTAGGGATTGGGTTTTTTTATGATTCAGATAAAAACTTTTTTTGATTCAGTGTCGTCAACATTTACGCATGTGGTTCATGATCCTAAAACCAATCAATGTGCCGTGATTGATTCGGTATTGGGCTATGATCAGTATTCGGGGTTAACCAATACACAAGCAGCTGATGAGGTTATGAATTATATCATTGAATCGGGCCTTAATATTGAGTGGCTACTTGAGACACATATTCATGCAGATCACATCAGTGGAGCAAAATACATTCAGTCAAAAATGGGCGGTAAAATTGGATTGGGTGAGCGCATCAAAGATGTCCTTGAGCTGTGGGTGCCATTGTTTAATACAGGGCATGATACGCCGGTTGATGCATCACAGTTTGATGTTTTATTTAAAGATGGTCAGAGCTTTCAAATCGGCACGGTTGAGGTTAAGGTGATGTTTACACCAGGGCACACGCCAGCTTGTGCCTGCTATTTGGTAGAAGACGCCGTGTTTGTCGGAGATACAGTCTTTATGCCAGATATTGGCACAGCACGCACTGATTTTCCTGGAGGGTGTTCTGCCAGTATGTATGACTCGGTGCGCAAAATTTTAAGTCTACCTGAGGATACGCGAATATTTCTTTGCCATGATTATCCTCCACCAGGAAGAGAAAAGCCAGTGAGTCATGTTACAGTCAGGGAGCAAAGGCAGGCCAATGTGATGGTAAGGGACGGCATTGGTCGAAATGAATATATTAATATGCGTACGATCAGAGACATGGGTAAGGCGGTGCCAAAAATGCTATTGCCGTCTATTCAAGTGAATTTACGTGCAGGGACATTTGGTGCTGCGCAAAACAATCAGATTAAATATATCAAGATTCCGGTGGACTGTCTGGATAAAGTCGCAAAGGAGAAGAAAAGTGGGTGTTAAAGTTATCAGCGTTCAAGAAGCAAAAAAGATCATGGATGTCAAAGGCGCGCTGCTGATTGATGTGCGTGAGCCTGCTGAGTATCATTCTATGCATATTCAGGGCAGTGAGCTGATGCCGTTGACGTCTTTTGATGGGAGTAAAGTGCCAAAAGATCAAAAGGTGATTTTGCATTGTCAGCGGGGGCGTCG
>VGUW01000054.1 GCA_016874185.1 Gammaproteobacteria bacterium | reverse complement strand
ATGCGTGACAAGCAGTTTAGGCGGTTTGTGGCTGAAGCTGAGCGCTTGCCTGGTTCAACACCATCAAATTTGATGTTTTTACTTGAGTCCAGATTAGATAATGTTGTTTATCGCATGGGTTTTGCAGTGACAAGGCGTGAAGCACGTCAACTTATTTCGCACAAGAAAATTATTGTCAATGGGAAAGTTCATAAATCTCCGTCCACTGTTCTTAAGCTACATGATTTGGTTGAAGTCAATGGCCATTCAAAAGCTGAGGCAAGAATCCTTCAGGCCATTGAAATTCATAAAGAGACAAAAGCCCAAGACAGCGATTGGCTGAAAGTAGATCAATCCAATCTTTCAGGTTCGATTGTTTCTCAACCAGAATTAACTCTCTTGAATGAGTCATTTAAGCCAAGCTTAGTGATTGAATTTTATTCCAAATCTTAATTTTAGGGTGATTATTTATGCAAGAAATATATAAGAATTTTCTCATTCCTACTGAGATTAGATTTGATAATTTAGGACTTAATACTTATCGGGTTACTTTGGAGCCTTTTGAGAGGGGTTTTGGTCATACCATAGGCAATGCACTTCGTCGAATTCTGATTTCCTCCATGCCTGGTGCTGCTATTTGTAGCGCACAAATAAATGGGGTTATGCATGAGTTCTCCTCTGCAGAAGGCATTAAGGAAGACATGGTTGAGTTGTCTTTGAACCTTAAAGGAGTCGGTGTTAAAATTTTCTCTGAAGATGAAAGCTCTGTTGAACTTTCTATTCAAGTCTCTGGCCCTAGAACTGTTAGAGCATCGGATATTGTTTGTCATGGCGACGCTGAGATTATCAATAAGGATCATATTATTTGTCATTTAACAAGTAGTAAAGATTTTAACATGCGCATGATTGCTAAAAAAGGGATGGGCTATGTTTCCGCTGAATCGCGTCAAGTCGATGATGACAGCAGCCAGGTGATTGGATCTATCGAGCTTGATGCACTATTCTCTCCTGTTAAAAGAGTCAGCTATGATGTGGAGAATGCCCGTGTTGAAAATCGAACTGATCTTGATCGTTTAATCATTGAAATTGAGACCAATGGCACTTGTGAGCCTGATTTTGCCATCAGACGTGCAGCAAATATTTTACAACATCAGTTATCTAAATTTGTTGATCTTAGAAGGATTGATGAGAGTGAAGAAAGTACCAAGAAAAACCGAGTGAATCCAATTCTTTATAAGTTAGTGGATGAACTTGAGTTGACTGTCCGTGCAGCCAATTGCTTAAAATCTGAAAACATTCATTATATTGGGGATTTGGTTCAAAGACCTGAGAGTGAGTTATTAAGAACACCTAACCTAGGTCGAAAGTCACTTGCTGAAATTAAAGCGGTATTGGCAAGTCATGGTTTAGCATTGGGTATGCAAATTGAAGGGTGGGTTTCACCTGAAATGCAAGCATTTGAATAACCGATAAGAGGTAATATTATGAGTTCACATCGAAAATTAACCCGCAAATTTGGTCGTGATAGTTCACACAGAAAAGCTTTGTTTAAGAATTTATCTGTGAGTATTATTGAGCATGAATGTGTAGTAACCACACTTACTAAAGCCAAAGAAGTCAGAAGACATCTTGAGCCTTTAATTACGTTGGCAAAAACAAATAACCTGCACACACGTCGCCAGTTAATTAAAAAGCTAGGTAATCATCAAAAAAATGCGATAGAGAAGTTGCTTAATGATATAGGTCCACGTTTTGCCAATCGTCCAGGTGGTACTTGCGTGTTCTTAAATGTGGTTCACGAGCAGGCGATTCTGCACCGATGGCTTATGTTGTTTTAACAGACAAATCAATGTAATGCATGCATGATTTTAGAAAAAGGGCTTTGGCCCTTTTTTTTTGATGGAATTTGGATTTATTTTAAATCAGCATGAATACTGGCTTGGGCAGCCCATTGAGCAGTGACTGCATCGTTTTGTAATAATTTAGTGAGTATTGGTTTGGGACCTATTTCAATGAAGGTGTCGTGGTTATTCATTAATTTTTTAATCACTGGCCAATACTGGACAGGTTGTCGGATGTGATCTCTTAAATAGCCAGCAGTCAGCTCTTTGATGGGTTGGCATGTGGTTGTTGAGATGATTGGAATTTCCGAAGGCGCAGTTTTATTGAGTATTTGGCTGGCATGATGATGAAATTCATCCAGAATATGGTCCATGCAATGAGAGTGGAAGCCGTGCGAAACATTAAGCATGATTGCTTTCATGCCCTTAGCTTTTAGCTCTTTTTTTGCATGATCAAGATCACTTAAGGCGCCAGATAGAACGATTTGCTGCTCATGATTGATAGCGGCAAGATCAACGTTATTAAGTTGATTGAGTACTGATAGTGTTTTCTCCTGTGGTCCTATGACAGCGAGCATGCCTGAGGTGTTTTTTGGAAGAGAGCCAATTAGTCTACCTCGCAGTATAATTAATTGGATCGCGGTTTTTAAATCGATCATTTCTGATATCACATACGCAGCGTATTCTCCAATTGAGTGGCCGATCAGGCAATTCGGTGATGAATAAGAGTCCAGCATACTCATAGCCAGTGCGTATTCATAGGCAAATATCAATGGCTGACTGTACTGAGTCTCATTAAGAAGATTTGCATCAACCGCTAAGGTGTTCAGATCAATGTTCAGATTCATTGCCTCTTGTTGGCAAAGATTCCAGTGCTCGATAAAGACGGAGTTAGACTCAAGGGATCTTCCCATATTGAAATGCTGTGAGCCCTGTCCTGTAAACTGCCATACACTCATATTGTTTCCGGTTCGATTTTGTAGATGTTGCCATTCCATCCTTGTAATTGGGTGTAGATTGGCCTTTGTTTGTGATGTTCAATTTGGAATTTGGCATTCTTTAAATAGGGTTCAGCGTCAATGATTTGAGGTGTGTTATTTAATATTTTAAGCATAAAGCCCACAATTAAGGGGCTGTTATGCTCCATGATATGATCAAAAGACCAAAGAATCATGTAGTGACCCTTTAGTGATTGGTGTTCAAGGATAACTGTTGGCTGGCTGCCTAAAACCGTTAAGAATGGCATGTCCGGGTGATGATCTACTTGCCATTCAGACTGAAGTTTTTTCATCCACTCTGACAACGGCAGCTGAGCTTGAATATCAAGAGGATATAAAGGAACCCCTAGGATATTGTGTGCATAACGGATGCTGTCTGGGGTTTTTTCACTGACAGCATGACTGTTGTAGATGAGGGAGGGATTATCAATTTGATAAAGTTTTGGATTGTAATGATAAGTCAATGAGGGGATATTTAATCGAAGCATTGGGATTAGTATGCATGCCATAAGAAAGAGATAGCCAATTTGATTGGCGGTTTGTTTTAGTACAAGAGCAGCATTCATTCTAGGCATGAGCCATTGATATGGAATTAAATAAAATAATTGGCCGATGATAAGGCCCCCAATGACGTCTGTTAGCCAATGGGCTCCAAGATAAAGACGGGAAAGCATAATCAGGCATGTTGAGAGTATGCCAAGAAACCAAAATATTGATTTTTTTTCTGGATAATGATCGCTGAGCATGTGACAGATGGCAAAAGCGGTGGTTGCATATAAACCAGTATGTCCACTTGGGAAAGCGGTTGGCCCTAGTAAATGCAGCATGAGGTCAGGACGCGGATAGTTTGTAATAATTTTGACGAATTTGATGGCAAATCCAACACCAAAAGTTGCAGTGGAGAAGATAAAGGCCTGTTGATATTGTTTGGTGATGATCAATATAAAAGTTGTAATAAAGCAAAAGCCGTAAAGAGTGTATTTGTCAGCACTGATGCTCAGAAAGCTAGATGCAAAGAGGCCAAAGGGGGAGTGAAGGTTTTGTGTGATGGTTAATATTATCTCATTGAGTATTAAAACATCACTGTTTGTGTGAAGCAGAATGATAATATAAGTTAGTGCTGCGCAAAGGTTTATTGTCTGCTTAATAACATTGTGTTTTTTATGAAATGAGATGAATAACTTTATGAAAATAAGGGTGATTGCTAAATGGACAACTCCTTGAATGAGGCTAGATAGCAGTTGTTTAGAAAGGTTAATATTCAGATCTGCGCCAAAAGTTGTTAACAAGATGGACGGAGAAAGATAGCAAAGTGTCCAAACTAGCACGGAGCCAGTGGCGCCTAGAAAAAAAGTTTGCATGGGCATGTTGATTAGCCCTGCAATTAAAGGAATTGTACTACGAACAGGGCCTATAATACGGCCAAGGGTCATTCCCAGGACTCCATTTTTTTTAAGTAAATGCTCTCCATATTCCCATGTTTTTAAGTTATTTTGGTAGAATTTTGTTTTCATGATGGCAGGTCTGTAACGTTTGCCAATCAGATAGCTTAAATAGTCACCAGAGAATGCGCCTAAGGTGACAGTGATTAGGCCAAGTTTTAACGAGAGTACTGCTGTGCCCATGAGGTAACCAATATACGACATCAGGATGATGCCAGGAATTAATGAGCCAATAATCGCCAGGGATTCAATAAAGGCAAAAGAGAATGCCATTATAAGGCCGCTGTAAGGATGTTTTTGAAAATATATAGCGCTTTCACCAAGTGACTGTGTCAGTGTATCAAAATCAATCATTCAACCACCTGGCCTTTGGCCTGAAGGTCTGCATGATAAGAGGAGCGAACCATAGGGCCGCTGGCAACATGGGAAAAGCCGATTTTTAATGCTTCTTCTTTATAATAAGCGAATGTATCTGGATGCACAAATCGACGAACGGGCAAATGATGTTTACTTGGCTGCAAATATTGTCCGATGGTAATCATGTCCACTTGGTGAGACTTTAAGTCATGCAAGACTTCAATGACATCAGCATCGGTTTCGCCAAGGCCGACCATGAGTCCAGATTTAGTACGGATATTGGGTAGGAATTTTTTGTGAGATTGCAAAAGGTCTAAAGAAGCCTGATAGTTAGCGCCAATGCGAGCAAAATGGTAAAGTTTGGGTGATGTTTCAATATTGTGATTAAAAACATCTGCAGGATTTTTGATGAGGATGTCCAATGCTATTTCTTGTCTTCCTCGAAAATCTGGAACTAAAATCTCAATTTGGGTGTTGGGTGATCGCTCTCGGATAGCAGAAATACAGTTGGAAAAATGCTTTGCACCACCATCCGTCAAGTCATCTCGATCAACAGAGGTGATGACAACATATTTAAGCTGCATATTGGCTATGGTTTTAGATAGGTTTTCAGGCTCATTGGGGTCTGGTTGATTTGGACGCCCATGTGCTACGTCACAAAAGGCGCATCTTCGTGTGCAGATGTCACCTAAGATCATAAAACTAGCTGTGCCGTGCGAGTAGCATTCATATAAATTTGGACAGGAGGCTTCTTGGCATACAGTGTGAAGGTCATTGTTTTTGATTCTTGCACGAAGTTCTTGGACTTTTTCAATTTTCCTGGGGTCAAGAACAGTTTTAATCCAGCTTGGTTTTTTGAGATCTGGATCATTTTCAAGTGCTGAAATGGGGATACGTGCACGTTTAAATTTCTGTTCGCCGCGTTTTTTTTCTGTTGTATGATCGTTCATATTGCTCTCACAGTATTGGGCTTTAGGTTTAAAGCTTTTGCCAGTTGGGTTGCCAGCTCTATTCTTTCATAGTTTGTTAGTTTTTTTGAAATTATATCATAAACTTGCGTCATTTTCATCCCTAAAATTCCACATGGGTTAATGGTATCAAAAGGGGATAGGTCCATATCGATATTAATGGCAATACCATGGTATGAGCGACCATTTTTAACTCGAATGCCTATTGATGCAATTTTTCTTCCGTCCTTTTGATGGTAGACCCCCCTGTGCTTTGAGTCACTCATGCTTTCAATCCCAAGCTGCTTGAGCCATTGAATCGTTGTGTCTTCTAATACGCGAACCAGCTCCAGTGGCATAATGTTGCAGGTTCGAAGATCAAGCAGTGGATAGATGATCAGTTGGCCAGGGCCATGGTAGGTAATTTGCCCACCTCGATCTGTTTGGACAATCGGGATATGGGTGTGTTTTAGGATGTTGCCATTGTCGCCGCTGAAGCCTTGTGTAAATACAGGAGGGTGTTCAAGGAGCCAGATCTGATTTTTGAAGTCTTCTTTCATGGCGTTAAGTTCAAGCATTCGGCTGTGCATTTGTTTGTAATCTTGCATACCAAGGTCTTGGATCTCAACAGCATTAATCATAGATCAGATTTCCTTGGGTGATTGATTTTAACTGTTTTTGTAACAAGTCATTAACACGGTGCCAAATTAGTCCGAAGTTTTCTCGTGTGAGAATATGATCATCGACTTGGGTGATGGGGTTAATCAAGCGAGTTGTGCTGGTTATCCAAAGTTCATCGGCATTTCTTAGCTCATCCACAGAGATATTTGCTTCATGATGGGGTATTTTAAGTGTTCTAAGTAGCTCAAGTGTTCTTTTACGCACGGTACCTCCGAGCATATGAGATCGAAGAGGTGGTGTAATTACCGTGTTGTTTTTTACCATAAATACATTTGATTTGCTGCCCTCAACAACCTGTCGATCTCGGTGTAAAATAGCCTCAACAGCGCCTTGGCTGAGTGCTTGATTATAAGCCATCGTATTAGCAATAAGGTTGGTTGATTTAATA
>VGUW01000053.1 GCA_016874185.1 Gammaproteobacteria bacterium | reverse complement strand
AGTCACTCGTCCAAGGATCATCTTGTAAAGCATGTCCTTTTCCGATAATCGATTGGCATTAAAAGCAATAGTAATGCCAATGCGTTCGGCGGCGCTGTAAATGACTCCTGATAAAATAAAGCCGTGAAGATTTTGAATAGGGAAAAACAGGCACC
This sequence comes from Gammaproteobacteria bacterium, assembly GCA_016874185.1. GTDB lineage: Bacteria > Pseudomonadota > Gammaproteobacteria > Comchoanobacterales > Comchoanobacteraceae > UBA1515. Next base: position 6,655 of record VGUW01000053.1, on the reverse strand, counting down.
CGGTTAGACTTAAGATGATAAAGATTAAAAGGCCTTTTCGATTAAGCGCCAGTAGCTGGTTTTTGCCTGTATTATTCTTTAGAGCTTGCTTCATCGATCCAAACACCTATTAGCTGCTTAATTTGATCAAAACCAGTCTTATCTTTGGCGCTGGTAATGATAACTGGCGAAGGTTTTAGGTACAGGCCACTTAAGCTTTTGTTGTAATAATTTTTCATTTTTAAGTTTTGATTGTTCGTTTGCTTATCGGATTTGGTTAAAATGACTTGGCAGGGAATATCGGTTGCACTAATGAGCGAAGTAAGGTCAAGATCGACATTTTGCCATGAGTGGCGGATATCAATCAGATGAAAGATGCCAACTAAGTTTGGTCTGTTTAAAAGGTAATTTTCACACATGCGCTGCCAATTTTCTCTGTGTGATTTGCCAATTTTTGCATATCCAAATCCAGGCAAATCGATGAGTACATGAGTTTGCTCGTGATAGCCATTGATGGTTTGAGTTTTTCCAGGGGTTTGGCTAATGCGAGCACGAGACCTACCGATTAGGGTGTTAATAAATGAAGATTTCCCAACATTGGAGCGGCCCAACATTGCAATTTCTGGCAGTGATGTTTTTGGAAGGTCCTGCCAGTTGGCGCTAATAAAGTCCGGGTGCTTATTGGTCATTTTGATATTGCTGAATCATAACTGATAAGCGTTTTGGTTGAATATGGCAGGCTTGACCTGCAGCAGAAAACGCCTCAAAGCGCTCAATGCAGATCTTTTGCATGGCGTTGGTAGCTTTTGACAAGTATTGTCTGGGATCAAATGCACTGGGGTTTTGGCTGAAAAACTGACGAATGGCGGCAGTTGATGCCAATCTTAGATCCGTGTCAATATTGATTTTCCGGATACCATATCGGATGGCTGTTATAATTTCCTCAAGAGGTACGCCATAGGTCGATTCAATCGATCCACCATGTGCGTTGATGATATGAAGAAGGTCTTGTGGTACTGATGAAGCACCATGCATCACCAGATGTGTGTTTGGTATTTGTTTGGCAATTAACTTAACTCTTTCAATATCCAGGGTTTTTGCGGTTGGCTTTTGTTTGAATTTATAAGCGCCGTGACTGGTTCCAATCGCAATTGCCAGTGCGTCTACTTGTGTTTTTTCTACAAAATCTTTGGCCTGTATGGGATCGGTAAGTAGCTGCTCTTTGCTTAGCTGGCCCTCTGCGCCTGAATCATCTTCTTTTTCAGCCCTCAGTGTCTCAAGTGAGCCAAGGCACCCCAGCTCACCTTCAACGCTAACACCACAGCCATGAGCCATCCTAACCACTGATCGCGTGGTGTTGACATTGTATTCATAAGTTGAGGGGGTTTTCATATCAGGCATTAATGAGCCGTCCATCATTACTGAGCTAAAACCCAGTTGGATGGATTGCAAGCATACTTCCGGGCTTGCACCGTGATCTTGGTGCAGACAAATGGGGATGTGTGGCCAGTTCTCAAGTGCAGCTTTGGCCAGATGTCTGATAAAATCTGATCCAGCATATTTTCTGGCACCAGATGAGGCCTGAATAATGACTGGGCTATTGGTTTGATCAGCAGCCATCATGATTGCTCGAATTTGCTCAAGGTTGTTCACGTTAAAAGCGGGGACGCCGTAGTTATGGTTATGAGCATGATCAAGCAGTTGTCGCAGTGAGATGAGGGCCATATTAAATTCCTAAGTATCTAATGAGAATGAATTACCGCAACCACAAGTGCTTTTGGCATGTGGATTTTTAATGGTGAAGCGTTCGGCATTCATGTCCATGATATAATCTATCGTTGCCCCAGCAAGGACCTGAATACTAATAGGATCTATGATGAGTTGAAAAGTGGTAAAATCCAAACTGATGTCATCCTGCTCAATTTCTTCACAAAACTCAAAATCATACTGGAAGCCAGAGCAGCCTCCGCCGACAATTGAAATGCGTAAATACAGTAATTCATCGGGATGACTTTTTTCATCGCTAATCAGTTGATGAATTTTTTGATGGGCGTTATCAGTTAGTTGAATGGATGACATAATGGTGGAAATTGCTCATGGTTGTTTCATTGGAATTGAGGCAGGCAGAAAATGGTAGGACGAATGACTTCATTGTTTTATCGATTAAAATCATGGACACTATATCATATGAAAAGAAATATGAGAATACCTTGGGTTTTCTTTTAGTTTTTAATCATTTATAATCAGGCCATGCTTTACTTGTTGATTAAATCTCTTCACATTATCGCCATGGTTACTTGGTTTGCAGGTTTATTTTATTTGCCACGTCTTTTTGTTTATCACGCTCAGACTCACGATCGAATTGGCATTGAGCGATTTAAGGTCATGGAAAGTAAATTATTCTGGGTGATTATGACCCCAGGGGGTGTTGTGACCCTTTTAAGTGGTTTGTTTTTACTGTATTTGATGCCAATTTGGCTGAAGCAACCATGGATGCATGTTAAGTTGACTTTTGTTTTTCTGCTGATGATTTATCATATCAGTTGTTGGCGATATTTGACTCAGTTTTCCTGCGATCTCAATCGGCACTCTTCGTTGTTTTTTCGATGGTTTAACGAGCTGCCAACAATTGCTCTTCTTGTCATTATTGTCAGCGTGGTATTAAAGTATTAGAGTTCTGTATCAGTTTGATAAATCAATTATTTTAAGGTCAATTAAACTCAGAGGTTATTTCTTTAAAGTACAGCCGTACGCTGTAAAGCTGCTTTAAGAAAGGACGGTATTTTTCCCTTGAAGCCCCTTGCTTTTTTTTATAGTAACTTCAAATACTTCAGCCAGGTTCTTCGCTGATTTATTTTCTTGCATCATTTTTAAGCCAGCTTCTGTTGTGCCGCCGGGTGATGTAATTGCGTTGATGATGGATTGAATATCGCCATTGCTATTTTTAGCCAGTGCGATTGTACTTTCTATTGCACCATACAGCATAACTTCAATCGGAGATTTTTTATCAATGTGTATTATGTGACTAAATAGGTCAAGAAAAAATGCAGGGCCACTGCCTACAATGGCTGTGGCAAGATGCATATGTGATTCTTTTTCAAGCCAAATTAATTGTCCAATGCGCTGAAAGAGCATATTGACCATGGATCGTATGGTATCGCTTTGATCATTGGTATATAAGGCAGTCATTGATGCTTGATAAAAAGCTGCCAAATTAGGCATGGCACGTACAATGGGCCATTTTTTCAGATGCTGATTTAGATGATTGATTTCAGTGCCGGCTAATGTTGAGATCATTACTTTTGTGCTATAGCTGTCAATAAGGACCAACTTGCTAAGTTGTTGTGGTTTAATACAAAGCAGTGTGATGTCTATAGGTTCATTGGAGTGATTGGCCACCCCAAGTTCTTGGGTAATTAACTGACGGCGTTTGGGATGATGCTCAGTAATAAAGATTTGATTGGGCAAGATTCCGGATGATAGCAGACCTTGAATCAAGGCGGCGCCAAGATGGCCCGCACCAATTACGTGAATTGTATAATTGAACGAGGACATGATTGACGAATCTCAGGTGGCATAGAAATTTTTAAGCTATGCTCAATGAATTGATTAATTAGTATTTCAGCATTTTGATTGTAATAGTCTGGGTTTGACCAACTATTTCTTGGATCGAGTAAAGCCGAATTGATATTTGGGATATGATTTGGAAATTGAAGCTCAAATCCAGGTAACAGGGAAAGGTCATTGTGATTGATTGTGTCGTTGCAAATGGCATGAATGATTCTGCGGGTAAAGTCAATATCATATCGGGATCCTTCGCCATATGGGCCTCGGTGCCATCCTGTATTCACTAGGAAAACCTTGGCACCTGATTCTTTAAGGCGTTTTCTGAGCAAGGATGCGTACTCAGCAGCAGGCCTTGGGAAAAAAGGCGCCCCAAAGCAGGCGCTAAATGTTGGAGCAATGTTAGCTTGAGCACTGATTTCAGTTGATCCAAGCTTTGCTGTGTACCCCATTAGAAAATAAAAGGCACTTTGAGGCTCTGTTAACAGACTAACAGGCGGTAGAACACCATATAAATCACAAGTTAGGAAAATAACATGACTGGGTGTTTGTCCAGTAGCACTTGCTACACGTTTTTCAATAAAGTTAAGTGGGTAGGCCATCCTTGAATTTTCTGTAATTGAGGTGTTATCAAAGTTGGCGTTTTTTTGATTGTCTAAAAAAACGTTTTCCATGACACTTCCACTTTGAATTGCAGACCAAATCACAGGCTCTTTTTTGGCTTTCAGGCCAATGCATTTGGCATAGCACCCGCCTTCAATATTAAAGATTCCTTGACTGCTCCAGCCGTGCTCATCATCCCCAATAAAATGGCGATCAGGATCAGAGGACAAAGTGGTTTTTCCGGTGCCGGATAGGCCAAAAAACAAAGCCACACGCCGATCATCGCCTTGATTTGCTGCACAGTGCATTGGCAATACATCCAGTGTGGGCAGCCAGTAATTCATCGCGCTAAACACTGCTTTTTTCATTTCTCCTGCATATCGCATGCCAATGATTAAAATTCGACGTGCCGTAAGATCAATCATGACGGCTGCTTCTGATTGAGTCATATAAATGGTTGGATCAATGTTTAATGTGGGAGCGTTGAGTATTTCCCAAGTTGGCATATTGGGGTCAGAGTCTTCTTTTTCAATAAAAAGGTTCATGGCGAAGATGTGATGCCATGCAAATTCTGTGGTCACTGAAAGACGCGTTTGAAACTGAGGATCTTGACAGGCAAATAAAATGGAATGATAGCTTCTTTTTTCAAGATGAGTCTTAGTCAGTTGCCATAAGGCGTTGAATCGATCTTTATCATAGGCTTGATTGACCTTGCCCCAGTCAATGGTTTTATTGATTAAAGGATGGCTAATAATGTAGCGGTCATTTGGACTTCGGCCTGTTCTTTTGCCGGTTAGAGTGCATAGTATATTTTGTTGATTGAGTGTACCTTCATTAAAACGAAGCGCTTCTTCTGTGAGAAATTCTCTAGTTAAGTTCATTGCTATGCCCCCATACTGTCGATTGTAGTCTAACATCAAATGATGGTGAAACCAATGTTAATCATAAAGGCCAATAAGAAGACCGCCAAGTCCAGCTCCTGATAGTTTACAGGCGATAGCGCCGTTTTCTTTTATCATTTTTATTTGTCCAGAGATCTCTGGTGTGATAAGTCCCCATTTAGAAAAGCAAGACTGCCCTTTTTCAATTGCATCAGCCAATTGTTTGATGTCCCCTGTAAGCAGGGCTTCTTTCGCCATTAGGCATGAGATTTTCATCTCTTGATCAACTGTATGCGCCAGATTTGGATTTGATTCAAATAACCGATACACTTTTTGAATACACAGTGATGAGCGGGCGCTAATACCTGAATCGATAAGCTGGATATGAGGCCAGCTAGTAATCTCAAGAGGAATAATTTTTGAGTTTTGAAAATAGATAGGCTTGTCGTATAAACAACCAGCAATATCTAATCCACTGCTTTTGCCATGGAAATGGTGCTCGATTTGATGAGCAAGAGAAAAAAGGGGTTCTTTAAGACCAAAGTGGATGAGTAGTTTTGCCAGACAAATGGATAATGCGGCAGAAAAACCAAAGCCCTTACCCATTGGGATATGATTGTCAAAATGTAAAATACCATTAATTGGCGGGAGTTTTTTTTGGATTAAAAGTGTTTTAATTAGTGCTTCTAATTGCTCAATATTTTCTGAAGGGGTATCAAGAGATATAGAAAGCCTATCAGCAGGCTCGAATTGCAGTTTTAATTGACTGTCCATTTTGGGGAAAACAATCGCAGGGTGACCACGAAGGACAGCATGCTCGCCTGCCAATATCCATTTTGCATGCGCAGAACACTTAAACACGGCTAAATCTCCATGGAAATTTCTGGTATTGATTAACCAGTGATTGAATCGCATCTTGTGATTCAGGAGGGTATAAGAAATGGACATTGGGTCCTGCATCCATGGTGATAATTAGCTTAGTTCCTTGCTTTACTATAATATCTGCTTGAGAAATGAGTTCCTCACTGTCAGAGGTGATGTATTTAAATGGGGCTTGACAGCTGTGAAATAAATGATGCATGTCTAAAAACTCATCCTTACAGATGTGATAAATGGATGACCAGTTTGCTTGATCAAATGCCCTGATCAGTTGGGATAGTCGATCATTGGCCCTGTTGATTCGTTCCTGGATATCAGGGCAGCTAATCACACGTTTGTGAGCTTCTGAGGAGCTGATTTTTTTATGTCCAGCATCGATGATTGCTACACAACTCTCAAGCTTTGGCCAATTTTCGCCAATAGCCCTGGCCCCATCTTTGGTCCAAATACAATAAGGTTCAAAAAAAGATCGAATGGATGAGCCAGACCCTTTTGCTGATAAACGCGCAATCTCTTCCATGCTGAGTGGGGAATGTGTTTGTAGCTTTTGTGAGATTAAATAGGTGCCCTTGGTTAATGCGCTGTATGCTGAAGCAGAGCTTGCAAGGCCAGCACCTGATGGAAAGTTATTTTCTGATAAGATGTGAAAGTGATCTTTGATATTGAATATTGATTTTAGCCACTGAAAGTGGTGAATAAAATTCTCCTTGCCTCCAGGCTTGAGGGTAACATCAGTGATTAATTGGTCA
>VGUW01000052.1 GCA_016874185.1 Gammaproteobacteria bacterium | reverse complement strand
CAATGATACTTGAGGTCAAAATATTGACATTGTCACTAATTTTACTGCTTTTAATACAAACATTAGGCCCAATTAAGCAGTTTTGACCTATCTCAGTGTTTTCTATAATCACATTCGGCTCGATGACTGTGCCTGGTCCTATTTTGACGATCCCCCTTAGAGTAACAGTTTTGGGATTGGTCATTAGTACACCCTGACTCATCAGTAAGTGGGTGTATTTTTCTTGATAGAGCGCTTCGAGTTTTGCAAGTTCACTCAGCGTATTGGCCCCCATGACCTCATGCTCAGGCACAGGCGTGGTTTCAATGTGGCCATGGGCTTTTTCCACAAGGTCAGTGAGATAAAGCTCTCCTTGGGCGTGATTTGCCTCTAATTGTTCAAGGTGATTTTTAAGAAAATCCACTTTGAGACACCACAGACCACTGTTGACTTCTGTGATAAGTTTTTCTTGGGCAGAGGCCTCTTTTTCTTCAATGATTTTTTGTACTTTGTTGTTTTGACGAATGATTCTGCCGTATCCTTCGGGATGACTTAACGAGAGGGTTCCAATTTTTATGGCTGCAGATGTTTGGCTCATGTGCTTTAGAAGTTCAGGTGAAATGAGCGGTGTATCACCTAGAATAATTACAACATACTCTGTTTTAATATGAGGCATTGCCATTTGCAAGGCACCGCCGGTCCCATTTGAGATTTCCTGGGGAATGATGGTGATATCTGGGTGCGTTTGTTGAATGTCTGTGACTAACTCTTTGCGTGTGACCACAAGAATGGGAAATTCAGCGGCTGCTTTAGCGTTGTCAATGATATGATAAATGATGGGCTTGCCACCAATTGGCAGCATAATTTTAGGTGCTGGGAATTGAGTGCGTGTTCCTTTGCCTGCGGCCAAAACAACGACTGTACAGGTCATTTCTTCACTTTTCGGATTTGCTTGATCAAACGAATCTTAGCAGAAAGTTCAGCAAGTTGAGATAGTGCTTTAGAATATTCGATTTCTGAGTTATTAAGCTGATTGCGCTGATCATGTAAGCTTGCCTCAATCAATGCTTCATCCAGTTCATCTGCTCTTTCTGTGGTATCTGCTAAAACCAAAACCTGGTGAGGTTGAACTTCCAAAAAACCGCCAGAAGCGTAGAAAATATCCTCATTGCCTTCAGGGGTTTGATAGCGAATTAAACCGGGCTTTAAACAAGTCAGTAAAGGAGTATGGTTGGCCAGTACCTCAAGTTCCCCGTGCTCACCTGTGAAGTGTGCTTTAACGACTTTGCCACTAAAGAGTTTTTTTTCAGCACTGATAATTTCAAGTAAGAAATTATTCATCTATGCTTTCTCCTGCTCAAGTTTTTTGGCTTTTTCTAGGACTTCATCGATGTTACCTACCATGTAAAATGCTTGCTCAGGTATGTGGTCATATTCACCATTTAGAAGGCCTTTGAAACCTTTGAGTGTTTCTTCGATTGGTACATATTTCCCAGGAGAGCCTGTAAATACTTCGGCTACGAAGAATGGTTGTGAGAAGAATCTTTGAATTTTTCTTGCTCGAGCAACGGCAAGCTTATCTTCTTCTGATAGCTCATCCATACCCAGAATTGCAATGATATCTTTGAGTTCTTTATATCTTTGTAGGATATTTTGTACTTGCATGGCAATATCATAATGATCTTTTCCCACAATCATCGGATCAAGTTGGCGGCTGGTTGAATCCAGTGGGTCAATTGCAGGGTAAATACCAAGCTCGGCAATTTGACGAGATAATACAACGGTGGCATCAAGGTGAGAAAAGGTTGTGGCAGGTGATGGATCAGTTAAATCATCGGCAGGGACATAAATGGCTTGTACTGAAGTAATAGAACCATCTTTGGTTGAGGTAATACGTTCTTGGATTGCACCCATTTCTTCAGATAAAGTAGGCTGGTAGCCAACAGCTGATGGCATACGACCAAGAAGTGCAGATACCTCAGTTCCAGCAAGGGTGTAGCGGTAAATGTTATCAATAAATAGTAAAACATCTTTGCCTTGATCACGGAATTCCTCAGCGATTGTTAACCCTGTTGAAGCAACACGAAGACGGTTGCCTGGTGGTTCGTTCATTTGTCCATAAACCAATGCTACTTTATCAAGGACGTTTGACTCTTTCATTTCATAATAGAAGTCGTTCCCCTCGCGCGTACGCTCACCAACACCTGTAAAGACAGAGTAACCACTGTGCTCTATTGCAATATTACGAATGAGTTCCATCATGTTAACAGTTTTGCCCACACCAGCACCACCGAATAGACCTACTTTACCCCCTTTAGAGATTGGGACAAGCAGGTCAATTACTTTAATACCAGTCTGAAGAATTTCGGTATTGGCCTTCAGGTCTTCAAGTTTTGGCGCGTCTTTGTGTATCGATGAATACTTTTTGGCATTAATTGGGCCTGCATTGTCAATGGGCTCTCCTAAAACATTCATAATACGACCTAGTGTTTCTTCGCCGACAGGGGTTTGAATGGGCTGACCAGTTGCAATCACCTCAAGTCCACGGGGCAAGCCTTCCGTGGCACCTAAAGCAATGGTTTTCACCATATTGTTACCAATTTGCTGCTGGGTTTCTAATATCAGATTATGGCTTTGGATACGAAGCGCCTCTTTAATGTTGGGGGTTTGACCTTTGGGGAATTCAACATTAACGACTGGGCCGATAATACTTTTGATGATGCCTTTTATAGGTTGTGTCATGTTATCTCCTTAAATATTGCCAGATGCACTGGCTGCACCTGATACAATTTCTGCGATTTCTTGGGTAATGATGGCTTGACGAGCTTTGTTGTATGTGAGTTTAAGATCACAGATGATCTCCTCAGCATTTTCTGATGCGTTTTTCATTGCAAGCATTCTTGCAGCTTGCTCACAGGCAAAGTTTTCAATGATGGCTTGATAGACAATTGATTCAAGATATCTTTCAAGCATGCGATCAAGAATGTTTTGTGCATCAGGCTCATAGATATAGTCCCATTGATTTTCGCGCATGGGTTTATCAAGTTTAGGCAGTGGTAAAAGCTGAATTAGCAACGGCTCTTGGCTCATGACGCTGTGAAAAACATTGTATGCAATATAAACACGGCTGGTTTGACCATTTAGGTATCTGCGGATTGATTCTTTGAGATTACCAACAACCTTGATTTGGCTAGCATTCTCATCTTGGATAATGGTTTTAGTAATGATATTTGCTTTTAGGCTTGTAAAGAACTGAATCCCTTTAGAACCATAGACGCCAAAGTTGGCTTGAATCTTTTCTTTTTGCCATTTCTGAGCCTGTGCTATGACATGTTTAAATAGCTGTGAATTTAGTCCAGCACATAAGCCGCGGTTAGATGTCACAGTCAGTACATCGTATTGGTCAGCGGCTTTTGCATGTCCAGTAATAAAAGGATGGCGATATTCACAATTAGCATCCGCAATGGATTGAATGACTCGTAGAATCCCCTGAGCGTAAGGTTTACCTGCCTGCATTCGCTTTTGAGCCTGACCAAGCTTTGAGGTGGACACCAAGTACATTGCGTTGGTAATCTTTTTTGTTTGCTCAGTGCTTTTGATAGTCTGCTTGATTTGATGAATCTTTGACATTACAGGCTCATACTGGCTTTAAATTTGTTTATCATTTCAGTTAGCTGTTTTTCAACAGGGGCATCAAGCACAGGGTTATTATTAATGTGATTATACAAGTCTTGATATTGTGTTTGCATATATTGGTGCAGCTTTTCTTCAAATTTTGTTAATTTTTCTTTGGCAATATCACCTATTAGTTTTTTGTCAATCATAAATAAAGTAAGGGCCATGTGTGCAATTGATAATGGTTTGAACTGAGGTTGTTTAAGAAGCTCAGTGGTGTATTGACCATGCTTTAGTTGTGCTTGTGTGGTTGCATCAAGATCGGAGGCAAACTGAGAAAAGGCTTCAAGCTCACGAAACTGTGCCAGCGTTAAACGGGTACCGCCACCTAGTTTTTTAATAATTTTAGTTTGTGCAGCACCACCCACTCGAGAAACAGATAGACCAGAGTTAATGGCAGGACGAATTCCTGACTTGAATAGACTCTCGTCTAAGAAAATTTGGCCATCGGTGATTGAAATCACATTGGTGGGAACAAAGGCGGAAACGTCGCCTGCTTGTGTTTCAATGATTGGGAGTGCAGTGAGTGAGCCGGTTTTACCTTTGACTTTTCCTTGAGTCAGGCGTTCAACATATGCGCTACTAACACGTGATGCTCTTTCAAGAAGACGTGAGTGTAAATAGAAAATGTCACCTGGGAAGGCTTCTCGACCAGGTGGTCTTTGTAAAAGCAATGAAATTTGACGATAAGCCACAGCGTGCTTTGATAGATCATCATAAATAATCAAAGCATCTTCACCTTTGTCTCTAAAGTATTCACCAATAGAGCATCCAGCAAATGGGGCAATATACTGAAGCGCGGCTGTATCGGATGCACTGGCCACAACCACAGTGGTATATGCCATAGCGCCAGCAGCTTCAAGTGTGCTGATTAAGTTGGCGACAGACGATGCTTTTTGTCCGATTGCAACATAAATACATTTTACGTTTTCATTTTTCTGATTGATGATGGTGTCAAGAGCAATGGCTGTTTTGCCAGTTTGGCGATCTCCAATAATCAGCTCTCGTTGACCACGACCAATAGGAGTCATGGCATCAATTGCTTTTAAACCTGTTTGAAGTGGCTGGCTAACGGATTGACGGTCAATAACTCCAGGTGCAATTTTCTCAATCGCGCTGTATGTATCTGTTTTGATAGGGCCTTTGCCATCAATCGGTTGTCCCAGGGCGTTGACAACACGGCCAAGTAGCGCCTCACCAGTCGGTACATTTAAAACCTCGGATGTGGTGCTGACAGTATCACCCTCTTTAAGCTGGTTATAATTACCTAAAACAACAGCTCCAACTGTGTCTTCTTCCAGGTTTAACGCCAAACCAAATTGGCCATTGGAAAATGCTATTTTTTCACCATAAACAACATCACTCATGCCATGTATCTGGACGATACCATCACGAAGGCTAGTAACAGTGCCGACTGATTTAACAGTGGGCTCAATTTTCATTTCTTTGATGCTTTTTTGCAGCAACTGGCTGATTTCTCCGGTGCTAATGGTCATGTAACCCCCTAATTACGTTAAATGATGTTGAATGTGATTCAGCTTAGATTTCAAGCTGGCGTTATATGTTTTATCGGCCCATTTTGCGTTAAATCCCGCGATCAGCGAGGAGTCCACATCAAAACTTGCTTCAATGTTTTTAACTGAAAATACAGTCCTTAATTGATTGAGAATCCGATCTTGATCAGCGCTCGTTAGCTTATAAGCTGAGGTGATTTGGATATTTGCGCTGTTTTGGGCATGCTGTATTAATTTGGTGTACTGCTCAAGAAGAGCCGGGCACTGCTTAAAAAGCTTGTGCTTTCTTAAAATCTCCAATAATGACAGGCATTGCTCATCAGAGCTTTCAAGTACTTTAGCTACCAAAGCAATGATAGTGTCTTGCCCAATATTTGGATTGGTTACAATTGACTTAAACTCAATGAGTTGTGAAATGATAGCCAGCTTCTCTAGCCAAGTAGACCATTTTTGGCGGTCTTGTGGGTTGACAGTAATATCAAATATGGCTTTTGCCAATATGGCCGGTTTGATTTTACTCATTGCCTGTGGCCTTGATCAATTGATTAAGCATCGCTATATCTTTTTTAGCATCGATTTTTTCACCCAATAGTTTTTCACTGATGGTAGAAGCGACGTTCACAATTTCATGTGAAATGGCTTCTTTTTGCAGGGCAATATAATGGTTGATATCCTGCTGCGCACTGTCAACGATTTTTTGTTTCTGAGTCATTGCCTCATCTTTGGCCTGCTGGACAATGGTAGCAGCTTGGCTATCAGCATTGTCTACAATTTTCTTGGCTTGTAGCTTGGCCTTTTCGATGGTTTTTTTGGCTTCCTCAGCGCTTTCCTCTAATCGCAATCTACCTTCTTCTGCTTGGCGAAGGCCTTCTTCAATATGCAATCGACGATTTTCAAGAGCTGCATTGATGGGTGGCCAGACATATTTCATGGTTAACAATACAAAGCCTATGAAAATGACCATTTCTACAAATAATGTAGCATTGATATCCATGTGAAACTCCAGTTAAGGGACAAATAGGGTTTAGATCATTAAGGTTTTAAGTGCATCAACAAATGGACTTGCTGTACTAAACCAGATCATAATACCAATACCGATCATTGTTACTGCATCTACGAAAGCGGCAACAATAAACATTTTTGTTTGAAGCATAGATGCCATTTCAGGCTGCCTGGCTGCGCTTTCTAAGAATTTGCCACCCAGTAGTCCAAAACCGATTGCTGTACCTATTGCGCCCAAGCCAATCACTATGGCAGTTGCGATTATGGTATAAGCGTAAATATTTGCTGCGTGCATTGCGATGTTGTTCATCAGATGTTCTCCTTTGGGGTGTTAGTGTTCTTGAGTTGCAAGGCTCAAATAAACGATGGTCAAGACCATGAAAATAAAGGCTTGTAAAGTGATAACAAATAAGTGGAATGCCAGCCAAATCCAACCAAACAACCATTGTATATAAATGGGTGTAAGGGCAATCAAGATAAAAATTAGCTCACCGGCATAAAGGTTGCCAAAAAGTCGCATCGCCAGTGATGTGGTTTTTGATAATTCCTCAACGATTCGGAACGGCACATTGATGAAAAAAAGGAATTTAGGGAAAGGATGTGATACCATGTCTTTTAAATAACCCAGGGGACCTTTGATGTAAAGTGAGGCCCCGGTAATGATCAGCAGGACTGAGATAGACATGCCAAATGTACAGTTTAGGTCAGTGGTTGGGACGGCTCTGAAATAATGGATGCCAAATGATTGCGCCATCCAGGGTAACAAATCAACAGGGATTAGATCCATTAAGTTCATAAGAAATATCCAGCAAAACAATGTTAAGGCCAGTGACCCAATATAGCGGTTGTTTCGGATGTGGAAGGCTTCAAAAATTTGCTCATCAACAAAATTAATCACGGTTTCAATGAAATTTTGGGTTTTGCCAGGAACGCCAGATGTCATTTTTTTTGCAATGTTTAAAAATAAGGTGAAAAAGAAGAGGCCGCAGAGTAAAGATACAAGAACAGTATCCATGTTAAGCGTCCAAAATCCGCCCTTTCCGTCAAAAGCACCGCTGATCAGATTGAGTTTCCAGTTCACCAAATGGTGCTGAATGTAGCTTGATGTTGTCGGTAATTCACTCATAACATTGCCATTTATAAAATACTGCTCTGTGAGATATGACGCTCATTAAGAGACCTAATGATACAAAAAAATTATTATAATTTCTAGAGCCATAAATAAAAATAAAAAACACAGTGAGAATCGCCA
>VGUW01000051.1 GCA_016874185.1 Gammaproteobacteria bacterium | reverse complement strand
ATGATCACCAGATCCTTCTGAGAGAAAAACGAATAGAGGCAGGAGAGGTGGCTCGATCCGCACTGAATAACATTCATTTAAGTGGCCAAAAACTGCGCTTACAGCTCTCTGATCTTGAACAAGATCAAATCCACCTTTTAGGCGCCATTAACCAACTGGTCGGCGCTGATATTTCCTTAGATAAGATGGCGCAAACTGAAATCTCACCAAATATCCAAGCATTCCTCCCCTCATCCGCAGAAGAACTTAAAAAGATCGCCAAACAATATGCTTATGATATCAAACACTTTCAAATTCAACAGAAAGCCTCCGAAAGAGCTATTGCGCTTGAAAAGAACGCGGCAGAAATTGATGCCAATCTGTACGTCCAAACTGAATCTTGGAACAAAAAAACCGAGTGGGGAGTCAGTGTCAACATTCCCTTAAATGACCGAAGACACCAACAGTCAATGACCAGAGTCAAAATACAAAAACGCCAACAACAAATCAATTTTGCCCACATGCAAAATGAGCTGGACAACAAAATCAACCAGTACATCCAGCTACTTAAGAAATCTCAGCAGAGTGTTGATTTTGCAAGACTAAGTCTTGAGGAGGCAAAAAAAGTCTGGGAAATCTACCAAAAAAAATATCAAGCCAATTTGGTTTCAGCCCTAGAGGTGGAAAAAGCATTCTTGGATTGGTATGATAGTGCTATTGTCAATATTGAAAGAAGTCATTCATTGACTTTATCCAAGATTGAAGTACTGCACTCTGTGGGGTATTTGCTCCCAGCACTTAAAATAACATTGGTACCTGATGATGAAATACAATTATAAATTAATGCTTGCCATTGCTTTTTTTCATTTAACCGGCTGTCAGAAAAGTCAGCCCCCAAAAACCGTCAGTGTCCAAAGCTATCAGGAACATAGCCAATTTAAAGGCAAAATAGAGGCCTACTCCCAATCGCCTTACAGCAGCCCAATTTCAGGTATTGTGAGCGAAGTTTACCACCAACCTGGCGAATATGTCGAAAAAGATACCCCCATTTTCAAAGTTAAATCGGATCAAGCACAACAAACCCTCCTAACCCAGCTGTCTAAAAGACACCATACTGAATCTAAATATCAACAAACCAAACGGCAAGAGTCTGTGTATAAAGATCTATTAAACGAGGGGGCAATTAGTCAAAATGAGTTCCTAGAAATCTCCAACCGACGCCATGCCTATGAATTTGAGATGGTTGAGATTCGACACCAGCTTGATAAAATCTGCCCCCTGCTCGAAGATGATTTATGCAATCAACCCTTATCAGAAATCGAAAAACACCTGCCATTGGTACTTATCATCAAATCTGAAGACAGCGGAATCCTACACAAATCTCAAAAAGAAAACCCGTTTGCCATTGGCCAGCTCATCAAACAAAATGAACCCCTGTTTGTATTGGCCAATACAGAACGTATTCATGTTGAATTCGCAATTGAGGACCATGAAAGTGGCCTTTTCACACCTGGCTCTCAAGTCAAAATAAAAATTCAAAGACCCAATCAAACCTTACTGGGCACAGTTGAAAACATCCAACCGTCATCTGAAAAAAACACCGCAGAACAATTCATTGTCCATGTGCGCTCGGAAACCATCTCTGAGCCAAAATCTATTCGCATTGGGTCGATGGCTAACATCGAGCTGCCTTCGCAGCACGATTATTTATTAATTCCCCATAAAGCCATTTTTAGCGAAAAGCCTCAATCCTATTTTGTAGAAAAAATTCTCAACAACAAAGAAACCAAAAAAATAGCGATCAAAATTATTCAATCCATGGGCTGGTACAGCATCATTACAGGAGAACTAGAACCTAACGATCAACTGCTTTACTATGATCAAAGTTAATCAGCTGACTAAACAATACCCGAAATCTTCACACCCTGTGTTCAAAGACCTTAGTTTTTCTCTTGATGCCGGCCAATCCATGGCCCTTTGCGGCCAATCCGGGAGTGGGAAATCAACTTTAATTGGTCTGCTCTGCGGCCTTGACAGCGCCACCTCCGGTGAAATTATCCTAAACAATACCTCATTTCATGATTTGTCACTGGAGGAAAAAAGTGATTTTAGGGCAAAATTTATGAGCCTTGTCTTTCAGCAAGTCACTCTCGTTCCCTACTTGAATGTGATTGAAAATATCACACTTCCCTCACTTTACACCGATAAAAAAATCGATGAAAGTGATGTGGATCACTCTCTTAAACAAATGAACTTAATGTCAGTCAAATACCAGTTTCCACATGAACTTTCTATAGGACAGGCCCAACGAATTTGTTTGATACGCACATTAATCACCAGGCCTAAGATTATTCTAGCAGATGAGCCAACAGGTGCTTTGGACCCACCCAATGCCGCTTTTATTTTCCAATTACTGACAGATTACTGCAAGACAAATCAGGCTGGGGTAATAATCGCCACTCATGACTGGTCACTGGCTGAGCAGTGTGACCATCAACTGTGGCTAACACCAAGAGACGCCAAATGACACCTCAAAATACACTTCAGGTCTCTTTGCGCATTGGCTATCAACAATGGTCAGCCCACCGCCTAGCATTGTTCATGATTAGCCTGGCCTTTATCATGCTCATCCTAATTGATGCCATCACAGTCAGTGCAGAGCGGCACATCCAGGAAGCGGCCAAACACATCTCAAAGGATCAAATATGGCTTAGCTTCTATGGGCGAGATTTTTCTGACGAACACTCCCGTCAGATCCATCAATCACTTTCAACCCTAGGCAGGGTTTGTCCAATCTCAGTCAATTATGACCACCTGCCCTTTGATTCCTCACAAGGTGTCGCCTGGATTTATGCATCTTCATCCTGCATGTTAACACTCAACTTCCCCTTGCAGAATCTAAACACAAGTTTTGGTTATGCTTTTAGCACGTTTAGCCCCGACCAAATCAACCATCTAAACCTGAGGCATCAAAATCAATCCTACAACGTGCTAGGTGGCCTTGAGGTCAGAAACCCCGCACTGCGAAATTTTATTCACGCCACTCATATCATTTGGGTCCCACTATTAAATACAAAATCACTTAAACCCACCCATTTCATTTTAGACCACACTCAAGCCTCAATTGATGAGATTCGTGCCACACTTAAAAATGCCCACAACTGGGAAGTGACCTCCCCCATGAAAATCATCACCGAACACAATCAACCCAATCAAGATCTTCTGTTCTTTTTTTGGTCCCTTACCATCATTGCTATTCTTTCTGGAGCTGCCAATTTTACCCATATTATGCTAAGCAATATTCAATCCAGACAACCTGAAATTGCACTTAGAATCATGCTTGGCGCCAAAGCACATCACCTCTTACTGCAGTTCATCATAGAATCAAACTTGGTCATTTTTATTTGCTTGGCCTGGTCATGCTTACTCTCACCCATTGCTTGCGCAGCATTAATTCACTTGACAAATTTGCAACTTGATATCATGTTTTTCCCAAGCCTTAGAATGCTCATAGCCATTTTTAGTATTGGCAGTTTGCTAAGTCTCTACCCAGCATACATGGCTAAGTCAACAAATCCCAAGCTTCTTTTCTCATCATAGACTATAATCAATTTACTCAAAAGGATTGTTTCATGGACTGCTATATCATTGATGCTATTCGAACCCCAAGAGGGAGAGGCAAACAAGGTGGGTCACTGCATACCACCACAAGTGTTGACATGCTCAAACAACTGCTTCTGTGCATAAAATCAAGACAGCCGCATGTTACCTCGGCCTCAGATTGCATCATTGGCTGTGTTATGCCAGTGGGTGAACAAGGTGCTAATATTGCCAAAGCCGCACTACTTGCAGCTGAATATCCTTATGCTGTCTGTGGCATGCAAATTAATCGCTTTTGCTCATCGGGCCTAGATGCTATCGCACTAGCGGCAAGTAAAATTGCCTCAGGCCAAAGCCAGCTAATGCTTGCAGGCGGAGTTGAGTCCATGTCACGTGTGCCTATGCTCAGTGATGGAGGCGCTATCATGGTTGACCCGCAAATTACATATAGCGAACAAATTGTCCCACAAGGAATCAGTGCTGACCTCATTGCAAGTCTCAACAATTACAACATAAACAGTCTAAATCAGATTGCCTTGACCTCACATCAAAGGGCTGCTCAAGCTACCCAAACTGGTGCATTCAAACACTCCATCATTCCAATCACCAATGCCCTTGGCCAGGTCCTACTTAACCATGATGAAAATATCCGCCCAGACACAACACTCGATGGATTAAATCAGCTCAAACCAAGCTTTAAAGCCATTGGCCAAATGGGCGGGTTTGCACAAAGCTGTCTACAAAAATATCCTGAACTGGAGGAACTATCCTATTATCATACTGCAGGAAATTCCTCTGCCTTGGCAGATGGGGCTGGATTGGTATTTCTAGCAAGCAAGCAGGCATGTCAAACACTGAATCTTGCACCCAAAGCCAGAATTTTAGGCTATCAGACGGCCGCGTTGGATCCAACCATTATGCTCACTGCGCCAAAAGATGCTTGTCAGGCTTTATTAAAGCGACTGAATTTATCCATCGATGATATCGATGTCATTGAGCTAAATGAAGCATTTGCATCCGTTGTGCTTTATTTCATAGAGCATATGAATGTCGATCCCAATCGAATCAATATTCATGGTGGTGCCATAGCTATGGGACACCCACTTGGAGCAACTGGTGCCATTATTCTTGGAACAGCCGTTGATTTATTGATTGAAAGAAATCAAAGATATGGTCTTGTTTCTTTGTGTACCGCAGGCGGAATGAGCATGGCAATGGTGATTGAAAATATGGAGAGAAAATAATGCACAGTCAATTTAATATTGAAAATGATGGCATCGCCATACTTACGTTGAATCACCAATCTCACCCTGTCAATGTATTGGATGAGGACCTTATAAATGAAACTCTGGAACATTTCAACCATGTTGTTTCTAACCCCGGGATTAAAGGCCTTATCATTCATAGTGGCAAATCAAGCTTTATTGCAGGGGTTGACCTGAGTCTTCTTGGCTCAATCGATCTTGAGCACCCTGAAAAATTTAAAAGCTTACTTCTTAAAGTACATACTGGTATGGTGGCGCTGGAAGAGTGCCCAAAGCCAGTTGTTTGTATCATCAACGGCACAACTCTTGGCGGTGGACTTGAATTGGCTTTATGTGCTAACCGCATTATTGGGGTTGAGGGCGCGACTGGCTCTATCGGTTTTCCTGAAATAAAACTGGGCATGTTTCCTGGTATGGGAGGCTCTGTACGCACCCCAAGACTGATTGGACTTCAAAACGCCCTTGAGCTAATTTTTAAAGGGAAAATGCTCAATTTGCAACAGGCCTACGAAATCGGTCTTGTACATGAGATTTCCAATGACCCTATGACATCAGCTAAAAAATGGATCCTTAATAACCCCAGTGTATCTCACCCCTGCTTAGATGAAGCAAAAAGACGGACTCTCAGCCCTTATCATCCAAAATCAAATATGATTTTTGCCGCGGCCTCACACCTGATTCGACAAGACACTTGGAAAAATTATCCAAACGCTCAAGCTGCACTTCAAACCATTTATGAAACCACGCAACTTGACTTAAGACCTGCCTTAAATATTGAGGCCAATTATTTTTCAAAAATCCTCCACCTGCCCAGCACCCAGGAGATCATCAAAACTTTATTCATCGACAAAAAAAGATTAGATCAATTGGCGCACTCTCCGATGAATCTGGATAAACATTTTATCAAAATTGGCGTTGTTGGTGCTGGTTTTATGGGATCTGAAATCGCATATAGTGCATTATCTTCAGGTTTAAAAGTGGCCCTGATTGATAATCAACCTGCCCAGCTTGAGCGTGCCAAAACAATGATTTCTGATCTGAATGAAAAAGCTCTAAAACATGGCAAAACCAACACCAAAACCACTGATTTCTTAAACTCACTCACGCTGTCAGATAACTATGATGCTTTATCAGATTGCGAACTGGTTATCGAAGCTGTATTTGAGAATCGCAGCGTCAAAAAAGCTGTCCTTGGTCAAATCGCTCTTCATGTTAGTCATCACTGTATCATCGCAAGTAATACCTCTACTTTACCCATTACATCTCTGGCAGAATATGTCAACAACCCACAGCGCTTTATTGGCATCCACTTCTTCTCCCCTGTTCATAAAATGCAGCTGGTTGAGATGATCTGGGGCGAGAAAACCAATGACCATACCATGGCAAGTGCTTTATTACTGGCTAAATTACTTCGAAAAACCCCGATTTGTGTGGGTGACGGTCGAGGCTTTTATACCACGCGGGTGGTCATCAGCTACCTGTCAGAGGGCATGCGCATGCTGGATGAGGGGTTTAGTCCTGCCCTGATAGAGCATGCTGGCAAAGCCATTGGCATGCCAGTGGGGCCACTGTCCCTGGCTGATGAAATTGCATTAGATCTGGCCTTAAATATTCGCGAACAAACCATTCAAGATGAAGGATCAAATTGGCATGACGATGGGATTGGATCCGTATTAAAATGGATGGTCACCACCCATAAACGCCTAGGAAGAAAATCTCAAGGCGGTTTTTATGATTATCCTGCACAAGGTGCAAAAAAGCTTTGGCCAGAACTTAGCCATTTTAAAAAACCCATTCATCAAGATTTTAATGAAATCAAAGAGCGCTTATTATTTCGCCAACTTGTTGAGGTGCAGCATATTATCAATGCTGGTATTCTCACAGATCCAGCTCAAATAAACGTTGGCGCAATTTTGGGCTTTGGCTTTTGCCCTTGGAGCGGTGGACCTCATGCACTGATTAAATCTTTGGGAAAAAACTTTATTGAGAAAACCAATCAGCTGGCCACTAAACATGGCGATCGGTTTAAAGTCATAAAATGAATACTCCCAATCAAACAATGTGCAACAAAGGATTGATTTTTGCAAATCAGCACTGACAGCAGACCCAATCTGCAATTGTCTCAAAAGCTTGAGGTTTAAACAGCAATCTGCAACTTCATTTGCGCAAAAGGAAGAATTAACCCTATATTTTTCAAACTTCTGTTTTTCATTTCCATGCTTTTAAAACTCAATTGATCATTTAGAATTTATCAAGATTTCCATCAAGCATGGATTGCCCCTGGCTCAAAATAGCCCCATGAACCTTTTTTTATTGGACTTAATATTGGGTGATTTATTTCAGTAATACTTGATTTAGCAATCATGACTGATAAAATGGTGTATTTACTATTTGGGCGTGGTTATGCTGAACTCTTTTGAAAATAAAATCATTGGATCCATTTGTGAGTTATATCCACAAGCGCAATCATCTCACATTGCCTTTGAAAAGCCCAAGCAACCTGAGCATGGGGACTTTGCATTAAATACTGCAATGATATTGGCAAAAATGCTAAAATCCAACCCCAGGACAATTGCTGAAAATATCAAATCCCAGCTTTTGAAATTGGATGAAATAGATCATATAGATATCGCAGGTCCTGGTTTTATTAAT
>VGUW01000050.1 GCA_016874185.1 Gammaproteobacteria bacterium | reverse complement strand
GAAATGGTTGAGCTTTTGCAAAAGCTATTTTTAATTCGTGATTGTAGCAATAGCGCGTTTAAATTTCGTACTCGACCTTGTATGCAATACCAAATTAAAAAATGCAGTGCGCCTTGCGTAGGTAAAGTCAATCAGCAAGAGTATGCACAGCAGGTGGGTCATGTAAAAGATTTCTTAATGGGTCGTTCAAAGGCACTGATGCTGGAATTAAATGATCGGATGCAGAAGGCATCTGATGCACTTGAGTTTGAAAAAGCGGCGCAATTTCGTGATGCGCTTGGGCAAATTCGATTGCTACTTGAAAGGCAGGTCGTTGAGGGTGAGGGATCCTGGGATATTTGGCTTTTGGGGCAAGATTTTCAGCAGTATATCGTGTTACTTATCAAAGTTAGGGATGGTAAAGTCATGGAGGTTCGCCATGAGGACTTTGGCAATGAGCAGGTTAATACAGAGGAGATTTCTTCTTGGATTTATCATTATTATAAAATTAATCAACCAGATGGTGCTATTGGGGTTTGGATTGATCAGGAGATATTGATGGGGTCTGAAATCATTGATGTGATATCAAAGCAGTGGCCAGGGAACTATTGGCAGGTTAGTCAGTCAGATAAAATTAATGAGTGGCTTGCCATGGGAAGGCGTCAGATTAGTAATATGCTACCTTTTAAAGCGCTTGCTAGGCAAGATTGGGGCTTTGCGATTGATTATTTGAAGAAATTATTAAAGATTGATGATTCGCTGTCTGTTCATGTTGAATGTTTTGATGTGTCGCATTTTGGTGGTCAGGGCACCAGTGCTAGCTGTGTGGTGATGGATGACTCGGGTTTGCGCAAAGATCTTTACCGAAACTTTCATATTTTAAAGGTTGATAATGCTGATGATTATGCGGCAACTATGGAAGTACTTCAGCGCAGGGTTTTAAAGATTGATAATCAATCGGTGATTTGGCTGATTGATGGTGGTAAGGGTCAAATTCGTGTCGCCAAGGAAGTGATTGCCTCATACCCATGTGTAAAGGGAGTGATTGGAATTGCTAAGGGCCCCACGCGCCGTTTTGAACATGAGCGTTATTTTATCTTGAATCTTGAAAATCAGATTGTTGAAATTAACTTACCAATGACAATTCGACAGGTGATTGGTTTACTAAGGGACCAGGCCCATGATCGAGCGCTTCAGTCCAGTCAAATGCGGCAGAAAAGAAAACTTCTTAAAGGCACGCTGGATGATATTAAGGGTGTTGGGCCAGTGATTAAAAAGCGTTTGAAAGCCCATTTTGGCTCAGTTAATAACATCAGGCAAGCAACTGTGAGGGAGTTGATGCAAGTGCCTGGGGTCGGAGAAGAATTGGCGCATCAGATTGCAAATCACTTAAGTGATTGTTAGTATGGTATCTTTATTGAGAGCGGCCATGGTTATCAATGCATCAATCTTAATTACGTTAAGCCGAATAGTTTTAGCATTGATGATGCTGATTACTTTATACCTCCCATTGTCACTCCATGCATTATTTGTGCTTTTTTTGGTTGCCTCTTGGACAGATTGGCTGGATGGGTTTGTGGCCAGAAAGTATCAGCAGGTGACGGAAGTTGGGGCTTATTTAGACCCTGTGGCTGATAAGGTGCTGTTTGTAAGTGGTCTTGTGGTTTTTTGCTGGTTAACCAATGATGGCTTTATGGCTTTGTTGGGTGGATTAATGGTGATTCGTGAATTGATTGTAAGTTGGTTAAGATTTTATTTATCAATGGCGCGACAGGATAGAACATCCTTATCGGTGTCTTATTTTGCTAAATTGAAAACGACATTTCAGCTCCTGTCGATTGGATATGGACTTTTAGCCCTGCAGTATCCAAATTATCTTCCTTATTATATTTGCTATATTTTGATTGTCTTGGCGTTTATATTCTCAATACTCTCTATGTTTGGGTATGTAAAAAAGTTTTATCAGGTCTTGACAATCATTGGCAAAAAGCCATAATTGGAAGTGCGCGGGAATAGCTCAGCTGGTAGAGCACAACCTTGCCAAGGTTGGGGTCGCGAGTTCGAATCTCGTTTCCCGCTAGTATTTTCGCATGGCTGGGTGGCAGAATGGTCATGCTGCGGACTGCAAATCCGCCTACGCCGGTTCGATTCCGGCCTCAGCCTCGCCCGGGTGGCGAAATAGGTAGACGCAAGGGACTTAAAATCCCTCGAGGGGTGACTCTCGTGCCGGTTCGACTCCGGCTCCGGGCATTCTTCTTAGAGGTTGATGTAGTGATGTTTTTTCTTTGTTTAAAACTGCTGAGATCCGGCTGCAGCCAGGCTTTTACTCGCTTGACAATATGGCTTGCGATTATTGGTATTTTCTTGGGCGTAATGACTTTAAATGCTGTGACCAGTGTGATGAATGGCTTTCAAGCAGAGGTGCAAAAAAAATTATTTGGTATTGCTCAGCATGTGGTGGTGAGATACTATTTGCCAGTGGATAAAGATGATGATTTGGATTTTTTACAAAATCAACCGCATATACAAAGTGTGTCCCCTTTTTTGATTACGGCGGGGGTCCTTAAAAATCAAAGTCAAGCAGTTCCTGCAATGTTATTGGGTGTTGATCCAAGCTCTGTTCATTATGATCAGTTGCTCTTTGATCCTCAGGTCATTAAGCAACTAAAGCCAGGCAGTTTTCAAATGATTCCTGGTTATGAGCTTTCGCGCAGTTTATATTTAAATTCAGGGGACAGGCCATTTTTATTAACAGCATCTCATTCATCTTCGTTATTGATGGATGTGAATTTAAAGCGCCTCAATTATGCTCAAGCTGTTAACTTTAAGGTGGGTAAAAATTTAGAAGAGAAATTGGCCTTTATGCACATTGATGATTTAAGAGCCATTTTGAATTTGGATCAGAAAATTTCTGGATTTAATCTTCAATTGGATGATCTTTATGAAGCGCCAGCAGTCAAAAAGGCGATATCGTCACATTTTTCTGCAAAAGCCCTGGTGACAGATTGGACAGAGCAGTATGCTGAGCTATTTAGTGCACTGAGGCTTCAGAAAACGGCGCTGAGTGTCATATTGGCATTAATAGTCATTATTGCTTTGTTTAATTTAACCACAGGGCAGGTCATGCTGGTGAATGACAAGCGTTCAGCCATCGCCATTATGCTAACCTGTGGCATTTCTAAATGGCAGTTAACCAGGTTGTTTTTATATCAAGCGTTAATCATATCTGCGATTGGGGTTGTATTGGGTAGTATTTCTGGGTATTGGTTGGCAGAAAATATTGGGCAGTGGGTTAGATATTTTGAGGACCGCTTTGGCTTGACTCTAATTTCAAATAAAGTTTATCTCATTGATTATTTGCCCAGTCAGTTTCACTTATTTGATGCGATGGTGATAGCTGGACTTACTCTTGCATTGGCATTAATTGCATGTATTTATCCTGCATATTTGGCAAGAGAAACCCATCCAGCATCGGTTCTGCGTTATGAGTAGGTTGATATCTGCTGAGAAAATCTCTCACACAGTCGATGGCCAAACGATCTTGCATGAAATTGACCTAGTGGTTGAGACAGGTGATCAGCTGATGATTACCGGCCCCTCTGGTTCAGGCAAGACAACATTGCTTCATATTTTGGCAGGGCTGGATGCCCCAAGTTCAGGTTCAGTAAAGTTTCTTGATCGCTGCTATTCTTCATTTAGTGCAGTGGAGATGGTTGAATTTCGTAAAAAAATGATTGGCTTTGTGTTTCAGTTTCATCATTTAATTTCTGGGATGAGTGTTAAAGACAATGTGATGCTTTCTTCTTACTTTTCTAAAGGGCTTAAACAGCAACAACTTTTAAGCTTATTTGATCAGCTGCAACTGTCTGATAAGTTATTACCAAAGCCTGTGAATGTGCTTTCCGGTGGAGAAAAGCAGCGCGTGGCATTGGCCCGGGCGCTGATTCATCAGCCTAAAATATTGTTTGCTGATGAGCCTACAGGTTGCCTGGATCAGGAAAATGCCAAGAAGATGTGGCATATTTTGCAATCGTTGAACAGAAGCGGATTAACGATTGTTATGGTGACTCATGATGAGCAGCTTAAGGCCATGGGTCATAAAAATTTACATTTGATGGACGGTCTGCTTACCCAATGAATTGCTTTTGCAAATTATATTTAAGAGACATGAAATATTATTTCAAAATAACCTTGCTATTGTTTAAAAATTCGATCATGATATTACTAGTAAAAAAAGAAAAAACACATGCACTCAAATCAGCTTATAAAAATTGAAACCCGTGGTAATGGCTCTTGTGGCCCAAATGCACTTGGAATTATTTTTTGTTCTTATTTGTTGACAGATCAATATGAGCAAAAGCGAATTGATTTGCGATCTTTTGCACGCATTTGGAATTTATTCTACTGCTCCAATGATCCAGCAAATCCTGACTATATTCGTAGTGTTGACAGCTGTGATTTTAAATCAGCATCCTCATATTTTGCGTTAAATTCTGAAATTAAAGAAAAAGTAGAATCCAGGTTGAAAGGTCAGTCTGATGCTTATGGGTGCCATAGAGTAGAACATATGCAGCAGTTAATTGCCCCTCTTTTGCGATATGCTTTTAATCTGAATAGGGAATTGGATCAAACGGCTGTATTCAAACCATATTTTGATTCTTCCACTCAAGATTTTTTTAATTTATATGCACAAGCACCTGAAGATATAAAATCAAGGGCTTTAGAAATTTCTGATGAAGTTAAAAGGGCTATGGCCAATAATCAAAGTGTAGCAAGGCAATGCGAGGGCGCTAGCACCTATGACAACTCTCCTGGGTATGGTTATTATTTTAATCAAGAAGGCATGACTTTTAGCGCTAATATTTTGAGGCTTCAAATTTCCTTTAATGCTCAGCAGGCGATAAATGCAATGATTCAAAATGGGGCTCGGGCTGAGAGTGTTGACTCAGGTGATATCTGTCAACGAGTCTCTGAGAATTTAAGCGGTCAAGATCAAATTCGTTTAGATTCAGGGAGAGGACCCTTATCGCTTTACTGTGCTGTTGAGAACAATTATGGTGCTCATTATTCAGCATTGATTCCTCATTTTATGATGGAAAGACTCTCTTCATATCAATGGAATGCTAATTTTGATCCTGATAAATTTCTGCCAGATGAGCTTGCTTATTTTGCTCCTTGTCATAATAACAGTCAGGATGACTCAGTAGGCTTAAATGCCCCTCATAATAAATCCTGCGGTTTGTCTGGTTTGCCGAATGCTGGGGATGGTCAGCCTAGTAGGGTGGGTGTGATGTTTAAATCTCAGGCGGGTGAGCACCAGGTTATTAATTCTCAAGCGCAAGTTTTTAGCCTTGGGGCACTGATCCTGATTGGATTGGCTTTTTTTACCTCCAGCTCAGTTGCGCTGGGCTTAGGGGCTTTATTGTGGTTTGGCTTTTCATTGATGCAGGGATTCAATGATTCGAAGAGTTTGAGTTTGTATCAGCCAGGATGTTCTATAGGTTCTAGCGATTTAGCTCAGCCCGGGGGTGTTGAAACTGGCAATAAAAACGCTTGTTCCGTTGAAAATGATTCTGAGTTAAAAATAAAGTTAGTAAGAGGGGCATGACAGTATTTAGATGTCATGCAAGTTCTATAGAGCCATCAAGGCCAAAATCATCACAAATTTCGTAAAATGCCAGTTTCATGTCTGAAATATGTGTGTTTTTTTCAACTGAAAAGGTGATTTGGAATTCATATTTATCAGGGTTAAGGCAAAAAAGCTGGCTTGACTCTATCTTCATGCATAGTGAGGTCAGCCAGTCGATGATACTGCAATAGCCGTCAAGTTGATTAATTGAGCGGCATTCAATGTGGTAGTGCAATTTATTTTCATCCTCAGGTTCAGGTTTTTGGATGCGTATGTGACTTTCGGAGATTATTGCATTGATTTTTTTTTCACACTGAGTAACGTTAAGGTAAGTTCCAGAAATCTGCAGTAAAATAATTTTAAAGTCCTGCATGTACTCACAAAGGATAATTTGACAATGGTTGCGTTTTGTAATGTTCATGATATTCATGAATTGATGATTAGATGCCTCATGAATGATCAATTGAATTTCTTTGTGATGTGTGTTCATAATAACTCAGAATATTTGTTTCATTCTAGCTCGAATTCGTAAGGATGTATATGCACGGTGTAATTTCAGCGTTGGTAACCCCATTTGACCGTCATGGTGAGGTTGATTTTGAGGCTTTAGAGTTGTATCTAAAGTGGCAGTTTTCATTTAAACCAAGCTGGGTGCTTGCTTTGGGATCAACGGCAGAGGCTAACTTATTGACTCAAAAAGAGCGTGATAAAGTAGCAGAGTTTATTATTGATTTGGCCTCTTGTCATGAGGTGAAGGTTCTTGTTGGTGTGAGTGAGTTATCTACCGCGCAAGCCATCAGTCAGTCTTTGCATTACCAGGCCTTGGGCGCAGATGCAATATTGCTGGTGACACCTTACTATATTAAAGCACAAATGCTTGGTCAGCTTGCTCATTTTCAGGAAGTTGCCTGTCATACTGAATTGCCGATTGTGATATATAATGTTCCAAGTCGCACAGGGGTTAACTTGCCAGTTCAGGTGATTACTCAGCTTTTTGAGCATGATAGAATCATAGGAATTAAAGAGGCAACTGGTGATATGGAGCGTATGCGCCAGTTGATTGAAATAAGAGGCAATAAGTATGTTTTCAGTGGTGATGATGAGACCTGTCAAGCATCTATTATGATGGGTGCAGATGGTGTTATTTCAGTTTTATCAAATTTTCAGCCTAAAATATTTCATGATATGTGGCTCAATCAGAAGGAAAAAGTATTTCAGGAGCAATGGTATCAGAAATATGCTTATTGGATTCATCGCATGAGTACATTAAATCCAAATCCTGTGGTTATTAAAGCACTTTTGTCTGAGAAGGGGCTGATTGAGCCCAGTATGCGCTTACCGCTGATTGGTCTTGGTCAGGCTGATTATGAGATCATGCGACAAGAAACTTTAAAAGTATTTAGCCATCCACTTTAATTGAGGTGGCATTTTGCATTAGGTAGTATGCCATGGCAATGCTGCCGAGCATGCTAAATAATATGGTTGATAATTTAAAGTAAATCCATATATCAAGGCTAAAATACAATGTGATGATGGTATTAATGACACTCATTAATGTTGAAAAATAAATGATGCCAAGATCACATTGACGCCATGCAAAAGGATTGACCGCTATTTTATCACCCAGCAGACTTTCACAGATTGGTTTTTTCTTAAGCAGTTTATTGCACAGTGTAATACAAGCAAAAATTGAGAAAGTAGCGGTAAGTTTCCATTGGAGATAAATGGGGTCGTTGAGGGCCAATGTAATTCCACCAAATATCATGAGTGCAATTAGCGTGATCATATCAGATTTGGGAACGTGCTTGTCAATAATTTTTTGGCAAAGCGTTGCAATAATGCTGCTTATCATAAGGACCTTGGTGGCAAGTAAGGGATCATTGAAATATAAATA
>VGUW01000049.1 GCA_016874185.1 Gammaproteobacteria bacterium | reverse complement strand
AACCACCATTTCCTTTGCCAAAAAACCAGAAATGATTCCCAAAACAGCTGGCAGCTGATTGACTGTATAGTCAAAAGGACTAAATAAGAATAAAAATACTGGAGCCAGTTGATCTAAGAAAGTCGGGGAATAGTGCACAAATGCATGCACCACTACACTCCCGCCTACCACAACCAGGGCTGCCTGTCGAACAAAAATTAATGCTTGGGAATAGGCCTCTTTGATATATCTCCCCCTGAAGGTAAAATCAAGCGGAGGTATTGTCATCACAAGCGGAGTCGAAGCTGCTGCCACTTTCATTTTTTTAGCCACCAACGCTGTTAATACCGCAACGGCAAAACCCAAAAGATATAAGGCCATCACAGCCCATACCCCACTTTCAGGACAATAAACAGCTGTAATTGCAACATAGGTTGCTAACCGCGCACTGCATGTCATAAATGGTAACATCAATGCCGCTTTTATTTTCTCTGCAGATGGCAACATTCGGGTTGAGGCAATGGCAGGCACATTACAGCCAAGGCTCATGAGCATCGGCAAAAACACTTTGCCAGAAAGGCCCATTTTTCTAAAAAAACCATCCATAGCAACGGCAATACGAGCAGAATATCCTGACTCTTCCATCCACCTTAATAATAAATACAAAATCAAAAGTGGGAAAAAGAAATCAAATAACAAGCCAATACCAATACTGGCCCCCTCAATAATAATAGCCATCATCGGCGGCAAAATCCATGCATTCATCTTTACAAAAACCAAATCCAACGGGTAATGCATCATGGCTGATAATGCGCCTCCAACACCAATCGATAAGGAAAAGATAAAACACATCACTGCAAAAAAACCCAAAAAAAGAAGGATAGAGGCCCTTGGCTTTTTTGCACTAACCACCGTTTTTGGAATACGCACAGCGATCGCTTGTGCTAGCTCATATCGTTTTTCTAAAATCATCAAAAAATTTGGATCCGAAAATGCCAATTTCTGATAATACGCCAATTCTTTTTCCAAAACATCAAAATTCGCACTTGAAGCTGGCTTTTGCCTTAAAAACTCATTCAAATCTAATGAGTCCTCAAATCGCTTCAAGAGTACATTAAAGTCAATCAAGCACCGTGCAAAAGTCAAAAACCGATCTTGCGTCCCACGAAACACCAAACATACAGGAAGCCCCAAAAGTTGAAGCTGCTGAGTCATACATAAATCGCGCTTTAAATGTTGCTCATGCACCACTTGAATGACATGCGTAATCTGACTGTCCTTTATCCAGCCATAAATGGAAAAATGAGCCAACATTTCTGTAATACTAAATACGCCTGGAGTATCAAAAACTTGCACTGCAGAATCTGTTTTAAGCTGGCCTTTTTTAGGCTCAGATGTAACCCCAGCCCAATTTCCTACCTGTGCCTGACTATTTGTTAGTAAATTAAATAAAGTACTTTTACCCACATTGGCATTGCCAACAATGGCCAATTTAACAGTCACACAACATGCCCTCAAACTCCTGCTTTCTTAAGGCAATAACCTGTCCATCCAGATCGATCCAAATAGTTCCAGGGCCAGGTGAGGATACCAAGGTAAAAGTTGCACCCGGAACCAATCCTTGAGCAAGATAGGTGCCTATTAGAGCCCAGTCTATTGTGTTATAACCTTTAATCTTATACATAGATAATGAGAATCATTTTCATTTTAATTATACTTAGGTATGAATAATTCGCAACCATTATTTACATAATGAATTAATAAATAATGCCTTCTCATATCCGGGCAAACTGACCAATTGACCTTCAGGTAACGAAGCAGAGCGAATCAACAGCAGCAGGAGCCAAATTGAAGCCGACAATTCCAAAAGTCGTCTTGGCACATGAACATTCAATTGAGCCTCTGAAAGATCCACAAAGTAATCAATCAGCCCTTTTTGATTCTTTATTACATTCCCCATGTCTCTTTGTACAGAAGGCCACAATAACCCAGCAATCAATAAGCTGGTGCTTTGATACTTTCCATCTATTGCCAATTGCTGATAGGCCCTTAAAAATGACTCGTAATACTCTTGGGCTTCAGGCAACAGTTTCAAAAACACATCGATCACTCGATACTTTTGAAGACATGTTAAACTTAAACAAGCGTGCTCACTTTGCATCAATTTCAAGAACTCTAGAAATAATCGCTGTCCTGATACTTTTGACAGTGGCTTATAAAAACGCTTTACAAATTGATCAAAACCCTTTTGCTGGATAAACCCCAGCTTTGCCTGAAAACGAATCGCACGAAGTAATCGAACAGGATCTTCTTGATATCGCTCATTGGGTTGACCGATTAACTCAATAACCTTTCTTTCAAATGAAATTCTGGCGCCCAGAGGGTCATGTAACTTAAATCCAGGATACTCAAAATACATGGCATTAAATTTGAAATCTCGCCGCAGGGCATCTATTTTAAGTGTCTCCTCTACAGAGACTGTCCCTCTAAATATCTTTTTGGCCCATGACTGCTTCTCAAAAGAAGAGATCTCAACCACATCATTACCCCCAATAGGCACATGTACAATTGGAAATCTGCGACCTATGATTCGTGATTTCTTTCCAAATACCTTAATGATGCTTCGCATATCAGCATCCGTTACCAAATCCACATCTTTAGGCTCAAGCCCTAAAAGGGCGTCACGAACAAATCCACCCACAATATAGACTTGAAACCCTTTTTGATAAAGGGCATCCATAACGTGCCAAATAGGCTTTGGCACCAAATTTTCATATTTTTTACCCACAGGTTATCTTTATCCCCATCACTATTTTGACTATAATAGCATCACTCGACCAAGATGGACACACAAATGTACCGCACAATAGGATATTGTTTTTCAGGCGCAGGACCAGACCAACATGCCAATCATGGACCCATTTTATTTCAACCGCACCTTGATGAATCAGTATTCACACACTGGAAACTTCTTTACCCAAAAGAAATAAGCACCTTTCAAAATGTGCTACAACTCAATACACAGCTATGCGAACTAACTCATCTTTATCTTCAACAAAAAATTACCCCATTCATCATCAGCGCCGATCATAGCAGTGCCATCGGCACCTGGAGCGGGGCCTCTAAATTCAAACAAGCCCCAATTGGATTAATCTGGATTGATGCTCATCTTGATGCACACACGCCTGAGACATCAATCACTCAAAACATACATGGCATGCCGGTTGCATGCCTGCTTGGGCAAGGCAGTAAAGACCTGATTGAAATTGGTAGAATTGGCGCAAAAGTAGACCCTAACTACTTGGTATATATTGGCACTCGTGACTATGAGCCCCAAGAGCTTACTTTCATCCAAAGCACCCCTGCTACTATTTACTCAATGCATGATATTCAAGAGCAAGGGATCAAGAAAATATTGCAAAAAGCTCTTAACCATGTTAGCCAATGCCCCTCAGGGTATGGATTTAGCTTAGACATTGATGCATTTGACCCTGGCCAAATACCTGCAGTAAGCACCCCCTCAAAACATGGAATTAATTTCAATGAATTCTGTGAGGCAATCACCCAATTAGATCACCTAAAACCACTGGCATTTGAAATCACTGAATACAACCCTAACCATGATACAAATGAAATGACTCTAAAAGCCATTTCACATCTAATTGATCGGATCAGTGCAAAAAATCAGGCATCTCTCTGATGAGATTTGCTCGCTCTTTTGCATAAGAGCCGCAGACTGCAAAACCAACACGTTGCTCATTGGAATACAAATAAGCCTTAACCCCTGAGTCTTTACAAGCCTGAATCTGCCAAACACCTTTCGTATAAGGTGGAACACAGAAAGCAACTGGCACCAAAGGCGTTTTCACAGTACACATCATCGCCGGATAGCTAACAGCACTGGGCTGATCACACAAGGTTGAGGCAAGTGCCTTGGCCTGTATTCGAATCGGCGCAACATACTGAAGCACCACCCCCTGTAATTCAGCACAGTCACCCATGGCAAAAACATTTGGCTGATTGGTTCGCATATATCGATCTACGCAAATTCCTTGACCACAATCAATCCCCATCTTTTTTGCAAGCTCAATACAAGGAATTAAACCCAATGCCTGTAAAATCTCATCATATTGATAAGACTGATCCGAAACTTTAACCGTAAATTTCCCATCATGCGCAATTGACTGAATTAATCCCTGGATTGGGCGAACCCCAAATGCCTTAAGATTTGTCTTCAACCACTGCCCAACTTGATACGGCACAAAACGCGCCAAAGGCCAGGGCTCTGAGAACACCCAATCCAAGCTCTTCTTCCCTGAAATATCGTAAACAAACTCAGTGCCCACAAGGCCGGCACCCAGTACAGCCAAAGAGGATGAGTGATCAAGACTGCCCCCGAGCTTTTCCCAGTCCTCTATTTGATTAATCACCAGGGGCCTTCTACCTTGATATTGAATTTTAGCAGGAAAATTAGGCCTGGCACCAATTGCAAAAACCAATTTTGTATATGAGACAACCTCTCCTTGATCAGAAAAAACCGTTTGCGCATTAACATCAATATCAACAACCTGCTGATGCGTCAAAATTCTGACATTAAGCTCTTTGGCCATTTCACTGGCATACTTCATGATCATACTTTGAGGGCTTTTATTGTGTCGAATCAAATGGGATAGTGCCGGCTTGGTGTAATAATCGCCTTCATTTTGCGTAATCAGAGTTATAGGAACATCAGTCAAGCTACGAATTTCCTTAACCAAAAGATAACCCGATAGCCCTGAACCTATAATCACAATCCCTGTCATAATGGACTTCGTTTTACGCTCATAACCAGGGCAATACGCTCAATTCGACGAGTCACACTTGCCAGCTGAGCTTTATCAGCAACCTTCAACTTCAAAAGCACAACCGCCTGTTGATCTGTATGATTCTCAACAACAATATCATCAATATTGGCCTTGGCATCAGATACCGCAAGGGCCATCATTGCCAAAACTCCTCTCTGATTCAACGTCTCAATGCGCAGATAAACTCGATACTCGCCCACCACATAAGGAGCCCACTCAACAGCAACAGTTTGCAATTGAGCTCGCATTGCTTTTAACAAATGGGGGCAACCTGCTTGATGCACGATAATCCCCCTGCCAATACGCAGTAGACCATTAATTTGATCCCCTGGAATTGGCATACAACACTCGGCGTATTCTATTGCCATGCCTTCTGAACCCTTAATCTTAAGGCGCTGCTCAAGCTCACCACCAGAGGCTTGTTGGTAATCTTGACATAAGCCAATCACCTCCTGAGCATTACGTATCCCCAGTGCGATCTCCTGCAGAATTTGCTCTTTGCTCTTCACCCCAAGTTTTGTCAAAATATCATGCCAATGTCGATCACTGAGCTGACAAAGCTCCCCTTGACTAATGGCTTTGGTTAAAATCCTACCCCCAAGCACAATCATCGACTGCCTGTGTTGAGTTTTTAAATATTGCCTAATTGCTGATTTTGCTTTACCTGACTTAACAATATCCAACCAATTATTAGTTGGCCGATTTGTTTGACTGGTGATAACCTCAATCGTTTGTCCACTTTTTAATCGAGCTGACAATGGTGCAAACTGACGATCCACTTTAGCAACAACAGCCTGGTGCCCAACATCGGTATGAATGGCATAGGCCAAATCCAAAACACTGGAACCAGCCGGCAATTCAATCACATCACCTTTGGGAGTAAATACATAAACTTCATCAGGAAATAAATCAATTTTAACATTTTCTAAAAACTCTTCAGAAGAACCCGTGCGTTTTTGTATTTCAAGAAGACCTTTGAGCCAAGCATGCTGCTTAATCAAGCCCAGACCCGCCTCATCAGTGGTTTTATAAAGCCAATGGGCCGCAATCCCATAATTGGCCATATTATCCATTTCTTTGGTACGAATTTGTACCTCCATAGGAACACCATGAGGACCAAAAAGCACGGTATGAATGGATTGATACCCATTGGGCTTTGGTAAAGCAATATAATCTTTGAATCGAGCAGGAACCGGTTTATAAGCACTATGCACAACCCCAAGGGCACGATAACAATGATCAACCTGATCCACTAAAATTCTAAATCCATAAACATCCGTTAGATCGGAAAAGGGAAGTCGCTTATTTTTCATTTTCCGATAAATACTATAAATATGTTTTTCGCGCCCAAAAATGGTTGAAAAAGGCACATTGCTTTGAATCATTTTTTGCTGAAAAGTATTTTTAATCTCATTAAGAACCTGTGTATGCCTCCCTTGAACCTGCGCAATTGCTTCCTTAATCACACGATAGCGAACTGGATAGCTGCCTAAAAAACCCAGATCTTCAAGCTCTAGCGCAATATCATGCATCCCAAGACGCTTTGCAATCGGGGCATAAATTTCAAGTGTTTCTTTAGAAACTCTCTGTCTTTTCTGCGGCGCTAAAGCCGTAATTGTTCTCATGTTATGAAGGCGATCAACCAGCTTAATAATAATAACCCGAATGTCAGACGCCATCGCCAAGACCATTTTTCGGAAATTTTGTGCCTGCTTATCTTGAATGGATTTAAAAACAAGATTCTCAAGCTTGCTAAGACCATCAACTAAGTTAGCCACCACCTCACCAAAATGATCTAAAATCTCATTTTTAGTCACAGGGGTATCTTCAATCACATCATGCAAAAGTCCAGCAACGATGCTTAAATAATCAAGCTTCATATCAGCAAGAATGCAAGCCACAGCCACTGGATGTATAATGTATGGGTCACCGGAGGCTCTTTTTTGCAAACGATGCGCATTTTCAGCAAACAAAAAAGCTTGATAAATCATCTGAATTTGCTGCGAATTTAAATAACCAAGCTTTTCTTCTAGCGTGCTATAAATCTCATCCATGCTCACTGATATCATCTAGTGCGTTAATCTTCTTTATCAGCTGCAATTTCTCTTAAAGCAATCACAGGAGGCTTATCATTACGTACTGGAACTTTAGCATCAGAACCTTCGTAGAGCTCTCTGGCTCTTTTTGCCGCTTCAATAATAATATCAAAACGGTTATTGTTTCTGTTCTTCAAACAATCTTCAATGGTAATACGCGCCATAAATAATCTCAATTTATTAAACTTCAATATACTAAATCGATGTAAAATCTTCTAGTATTTTATGATTCTTTTCAAAAGAATATCTCTTTCTTAAACATTCAGAATGTAAAATAGCCTCAAAATCAGACAAAGCTGCCTCAATCTGATCATTGACAATCAAATAATCAGCGTGATTAACGCCCCAGCGAACTACATCAGAGGCAATTTTTAATCTTTGGTTCAGCTCAGACAGCTCCTCTGTCCCACGAAGTTGCAATCGCATCGACAAAATTTGAAACGATGGGGGGATGAGCAAAACCACTTGCGAATTTGAAAAATGCTGCCTTGCAGCCTCAGCACCCTTGGTATCAAGCTCCAAAACAATAGGAAGGTGCTGAGACATTAAACGCTCAATCTCTGATATCAAAGTGCCATAGAACTGACCACATACATTTGTGGTTTCCAAAAAACGATTGGATTTCTCATACTCTGCAAACTGCTCTTTACTTAAAAAATAATAATCATAGCCATGAACCTCATTTGGTCTTGGCAAGCGAGTTGTCACAGACACCGAAAAAGCAAAGCGCT
>VGUW01000048.1 GCA_016874185.1 Gammaproteobacteria bacterium | reverse complement strand
GCATGAGGATAAGGACCAAAATAGGTGTGATGCTTGTTTTTCCTCCCTCGATACAATCCCATCCTCGGAAAATCATCATCAGTTAAAACAATATAGGGATATGACTTTCCATCTTTAAGGGCAATGTTATACTGAGGGCGGTATGATTTTATAAGCTCATTCTCAAGAATCAATGCCTCCTGAGAATTATTGGTAATGAAAAATTCAATCGAACAAGCATCCCTCATTAAGTGCTGGGTTTTTTTATTGATTCGATCAGGCTGAAAATATTGACCCACACGTGAACGCAATACGTTAGCTTTGCCCACATATATCACATCACCTGAGGAATTTTTAAATAAATAAACACCTGGACTTTGAGGAAGCTGTTGTACAAGCCGAAATAAATGATGTTGCTGACTAGCCATCCGCCTCGGAAAACTTCTCAATCAGCCCATGTTTGATCGCCAAATGGGTCAACTCAACATCATTTTTGACATTCAGCTTTTCAAATATGCGATATCGATAGCTGTTGACTGTCTTTGGGCTAAGACATAGCTCATCAGCAATTTCTTGAACCCGACCTCCAGAAATGATCTTAAAACTCACCTGAAGTTCACGCTCAGACAACATATCAAATACCGGCTCTCCATTATCAGTCAATGCCTTAATCGCCAATTGATTGGCAATGTCTTGACTGATATAACGCTGACGTTGATAAACAGCACGAATGGCTTTGATCATTTCATCCATCGATGCATCTTTGGTGATGTATCCGTATGCACCTGCCCCCATTAACCGTGTTGGAAACAAATCACTATCACAAACAGTAACAATCAAAATACGAACGTTAGGACATACTCGCAGCAACTTTTTTGTTGCCTCAAGACCGCCCATTCCAGGCATGCGAACATCCATCAACACGACATCAGGCTGGAGCAATTTAGACTGCTCAATTGCATGCTCTCCACTTGAGGCCTCCCCAACAACCCTAATACCCGAAACGTCAGAAAGCATTAATTTGATACCTGTACGAACCAAATCATGATCATCAACAATCAATACTTTAATGCCCAGATTCATCTAGAACTCCTACCCAAAAATCTCGGAGAGACAGGGATTCGAACCCTGGGAAGGAGTCGCCCCCTTCAACGGTTTTCAAGACCGCCGCTTTCAACCGCTCAGCCATCTCTCCAGACCTTACAGTATAACCAATTTTTTTTTCGCGTCAACTTAAGACGCTATTGAAAAGCAGAGAAAGTCAATCTATGCTGTATTTTTGAGATTTTGGAGACAAAGTGACAACAGCAACCACCAGGAGAACAGGCTTTCAAATCAATGGCACCATGCATACAATACTGGTGATGGAAATTAATGAGGTCAATCATCATATCGGATCTGAAATCATTGCGCACTGCAGTAACGCACCCAAATTATTCAGAAATCAACCGCTTATTATCTCTATTGACCAGGTTAATTTTCACATCAATGGTGATTACCTGAAATCCATTCTTGCCGCCTGTCAACAAATGCAAATTAATGTTATCGGCGTCACTGGCTGCCACTCTCTTGTTGCTCAAGAAGCTGTCAAGGCCGCTGCTTTAAACGAGATAACTCTTAAAAAAAATCACGCAGCTGAAAACGAAAAACCCTCTAAAAAACCCGAGCAAATAAATACATCCGAGACCATCCGGCATGGGCACGTTCGTTCAGGTCAAAGCATCGAGGCACCCGGCACATTGGTAATTATTGGCAACATCTCAAGAGGTGCTGAGGTAATAGCCGGTGGCTCAATTCATGTTTATGGATCCCTCAATGGGCGTGCAATTGCCGGCTCTTTTGGTGACACACAGGCGACTATTTTTGCACAAGCGTTTGACCCGGAGCTGGTTTGTATCGCCGGCATCTACATCACCAGCGAGCAATCAAGCATTAGCTCAGGCGAGCTAACGTTGGCAAAACTTGTCAATAACACCATCAAAGTCACGCGCATCTAACTTTCAAGCCTTGAATTTAATGCCATAGAGTGTTATAAAAAAGATTACGTTTGAAGAGAGAAAAATGACACTTACAAAATCAGCAGAAATTATCGTAGTTACCTCTGGGAAAGGAGGGGTTGGCAAGACCACAACCAGCGCAGCCATATCCATGGGGCTTGCAGTTCGCGGTTTTAAAACCGCTGTTATTGATTTTGACGTCGGCCTTAGAAACCTTGACCTTATCATGGGCTGTGAACGCCGAGTTGTTTATGACCTAATCAATGTCATCCAACGGGAAGCCAAACTCTCACAGGCACTCATTAAAGATAAGCGCGTTGACAACCTATATATTCTTCCCGCCTCTCAAACCAAGGATAAAGATTCTCTCACTCGTGATGGTGTTGAACAAATTCTCAACGAGTTATCCACTGACTTTGATTACATCATCTGCGATTCCCCAGCTGGGATTGAAACTGGCGCCCACTTAGCGATGTACTTTGCTGATCAGGCTATTGTTGTCACCAATCCGGAAGTGTCCTCTGTTCGTGACTCAGACCGAGTGCTTGGACTGCTTTCAAGCAAAACCAAAAGAGCAGAGCAAGGCGATACCCCCATTAAAGAACACCTGCTGGTAACCCGCTACTCTCCAGCAAGGGTTGAGCTTGGTGAAATGCTGGCACTTAAAGATATTCAAGACATCCTATCTATTGAGCTTTTGGGCGTCATCCCAGAGTCAGATGCTGTATTAAGAGCCTCAAATATGGGCTCTCCGGTTATCCTTGAAAAAACCTCAAATGCAGGTATTGCGTATGCAGATGCTGTTGATCGATTACTGGGCAAGCATATTCCTATTAAGTTTATCACTGAAAAGAAGAAAGGCTTACTAGAACGACTTTTTGGAGATAAATAATGGTTTGTAAGTTTATAAAAAAATTGCTGAATCCCGATAAAAACAAATCACAAACCGCATCGATTGCAAAAGAGCGGCTTCAAATTGTGGTCTCACATCACCGAAGGTCAAAAAACCTTCCTGATTTTGTTGCTCATCTGGAAAAAGATATTCTGAATGTGCTTAGAAAATATGTTGATGTCAGTTCTGACATGGTTCGGGTCAGCCTAGAGCAAAACCAAAACCAATCCAAACTTGAGCTAAACGTGACCCTCCCTCAGTCGCAGTATGAGCATGAGAAACGATAGTCAAGCCATAGTTCATCAAAAGCAGCTCTCATTTGGTCATTTGATTATCACATTATACCCTAATGGCGATTACCCGGCTATTGGTGGAATGAGAAGAATTGAGTATGCCAATCTTGAGGCAGCTATGATGGATTGCAAAAATTTGGCCTTATCCATGCTCCATAAAGCCAGTGCACATGACCTTCCCCTTAGTGGCGGTAAAGCCGTGATTTTCTGCACCAATGAAGTGTGGTCTTTGCATCGAGTGCAAATCTTAAAAGAGGCCGCTTTATTTATTGAGTCTCTCAAGGGCAAATACATCACCGCGATTGATATGGGAACCAACATGAAAGATATGGACCAAATATCTTTAATCACCAAGCATGTTTGCGCCCACTCAATGCATGATCAGACAACTTATTATACCGCCCTTGGTGTTTACCATGCTTTAAAAGCAGCCTGCCAATGGTCTAAAATTGATCTTGATTCTGCCAATATTCTAATTGAAGGGCTTGGACAGGTCTCAACGGCTCTTATTGAGATCCTATCAAGCAATCACACATCCACAATTTATGGACTTGACATCAACCCAGAGCGATTTGAAAGCTTTATAGAAAAAGTGGTGCCGTATCAACCTGGTCAAAAAGTTGATATATTCTGCCCGAACGCGACCGGCGGCACGGTTAGCAAAAAGCGCATTCTGGACATCGGTTGTAATCTGGTTTGTGGCGCTGCTAATAACCAGCTTGCACAAGGTGAAACCATCCCCTCGCTTCCTTGTGTGACTGTTCAAGATTACATTGCAAACGGTGGCGGGCTCATTTATGTTTTTCACCAGCTTCAAAAGTCCTCTGAAAAAACACTTCAAAACCATATTCAGTCCATCCACAATAAAACCATTGAATTCCTTCAAACAATGTATCATGCAAAAAATGCAAACTAAACAAGAACTACAGCAACTGCTGTTACAACTGTATATCACACAAGCATTTGATCATCGGGCCAAGATGCTACAAAAAACTGGTCATATCGGTACATTTCCTTCCTCAAAAGGACAGGAGCATTTATTTGTTTCCCTGGCAAATCATCTAACCATCAATGACTGGTACTGCCCATATTATC
Source organism: Gammaproteobacteria bacterium (assembly GCA_016874185.1). Lineage (GTDB taxonomy): Bacteria > Pseudomonadota > Gammaproteobacteria > Comchoanobacterales > Comchoanobacteraceae > UBA1515. The sequence continues at coordinate 3,408 of VGUW01000048.1, read as the reverse complement.
GTGACCATGGCGCACTGATCACAAGAGGCATGCCCATTCATGCATTATTTCAATATTGGGCTGGTGATGAGCGAGGAAATAGTGCAATACCACCCCATACGCTTCCAATTAATATACCCATAGGCTCACAGTGCGCACATGCCACTGGTATTGCATGGTCTTTAAAACATCAAGACGCCATCTGCCTGGTTACACTGGGTGATGGAGCAACATCCAAAGGGGAGGTTTATGAATCATTAAATTTTGCACAGATTCATAAGCTGCCCATTCTATTTGTAGTGAACAATAATCAATTTGCCATCTCAACTGCATTATCCCAGCAATCATCAAATCCGCTCATTGCCAACAAATTCTCTAACATTATTTCAACAGCACACATCCCACATGGTCCGATTCTTGAGATTGATCAAAAAATCAAAGCAGAAATTACCAAAGTCAAAACAACGCGCTCACCCCTTTTACTCGAAGTCATGACCCTGCGCCTTGACCCGCATACTACCAATGATGATGCTCTAATCTATCGATCATCAAAAGACATCGAGCTTGATAACACTCAATACCCTATCTCACAATTTGAACAGTTTCTATTGAGTCAGAATTTGCTCTCTGCCCAGAATATCCAGAGCATCAAGACATCAGCCAGAGCAACTGTTGACCAAGCAGCCCAGCATTTTCTAAATGCCCCCTCTCAAGAAACAAACCATATCAACGACTATCTTTATGCATAAGCCAGACCATCAGACCGCATGTATGCATATGGTACAGGCCCTTAATCAAGCACTGTACGATGAAATGTCTGCCGATGAAACCACGCTAATCGCAGGCCAAGATATAGGACGGCTGGGTGGTGTATTTCGTGTCACCCAAAACCTACTTGATCACTTTGGCCCAAACCGCGTCATAGATACCCCCATCAGTGAAACCTTCCAGGCTGGCTTTGGCATTGGACTTGCCACAGCAGGGTTAAGACCAATTATCGAGTTTCAGTTTCTTGCTTTTATGCACAGCGCTCTGGATCAGATGATTGCCCATGCCAGCCGCCTTCGACATCGAACACGTGGCCAATTAAAATGTCCATTGGTTTATAGAGCGCCCTATGGCTCTGGTGTTCATGCCCCTGAGCATCATTCAGAATCCACAGAATCGTTATTTTCACATATTCCTGGCCTAAAGGTTATCATCCCTAGCACCCCCTCCCTGGCCTATCATCTACTAAGACAGGCAATTCAATCTGATGATCCTGTGGTTTTTTTAGAGCCCACAAAACTTTACCGAATTAAACAAGAGCCCAATCAGCGTCCGCCTAAACTTGGTGAGGTCTATATCCATCGTGAGGGTACTGACGCCACCATTTTCACATGGGGCGCAATGACATATGAGGCACTACAAGTTGCTAAAATCTATGAAACACAGTACCAAATCAAACTGATGGTAGTTGATGTTAGCACATTGAATCCCCTGGATGAAATAGGCATTCTTCAAGCAGCTAAAGCTTCAGGAAGAATTCTTATTCTCCACGAGGCCTCAGCCAAAGGCGCCGTCGGAAATGACATCTACTATCTCATTCACCGTCATTTAAATATCAATGCCAAATATATGCGACAATTGGGGGCTCCCAATACCATTTGCCCATATTATCAAAATGAGCATTTATTCGCACCCAATCAACAATCCATCATGAGCGCAATCAATGAGATCCTTTTATGACCCCCAATCCATTTAACTTACCTGACCTGGGAGAAGGATTGACCGAAGCCATACTGCGAAGCTGGCATGTCAAAGCAGGTGATAAAATTAAAAAAGATACTGTAATATGTACTGTAGAAACCGATAAATCACTGGTTGATATCCCTGCCTTAGAAGACTGTGCAGTTATTCAACTTTGTATCAATGAAAATCAACGAATTGCTGTTGGAGAGCCTCTATGTCAATTGCATTATCCTGACAGTGTAAGCCTGGTTGGCAAACTGTCTGAAGCAATAAAAAGTCAAGTTGCACAACCCACTTTTCTAAACTTAAAAATTCACCCTGAGGCACTAAATCTTGCCAAAAGCCATCATTTATCTGAGGCGGTACTGCAATCACTTGTACCAACCGGACAACTCATCAGACCCGCTGATATTCAGAATTACCTATGGGCCAATTCCTCATCCACCATGGCAAAAATTGCCACTGAAAGTCTTCAGCGCCCAACATCAACCATCATTGATCACTGCCCAATTTACAGTACACATCAAATCTCCGCCATCAGCATCAGCGCCATTTATCAATCACTGCAGATACACCTGCCATTAAAATTAAGCACCATTTCAATGGCCGTCGATGATCAGGCTCATACCCATATTATTTCAGCAGAGTTTTCAGAGCATATTGATAAAAATCAGGCCACATTAAACGACATTAAAGCTGCAATCATACTTGGCAAAATTCCTCAAGCATGGCTAAAAAAATCAGATGTATTAATTTCAAATTTTGGTTCAATTGCCGGAAGATATGGCATGCCAATTCTTCCCCCTGAAACAAAAGTTGCTATTGGAATTGGCCGCTCATTTATTGAAAACACTCAAGCTGTGTTACCCTTAACAATGGTTTTTGATCACAGCATCTTCACGGGTGGTCAGATGGCCCGCCTGCTAAAAACAATCATGGATACACTGAGTGAACAATCACAACATGTTTGTTTGGGATGATAGGCGATTATAAAAATTCCTAAATGCTGCTGAGTTTGCCATCAGCTCATTAAAATGACCTAGGGCTATGATCTGACCACTATCCATTAAAATTACTCGATCATAATCCTTCAAATAATTTAGACGATGCGTAACCAAAACAGCAGCACACTGGCTTTTTAATATCACATCCATCACTAACTTCTCAGTAACACGGTCAAGGGCTGAGGTAATTTCATCCAATAACAAATACTCTGCTTTTCTCATTAAAGCACGGGCCAAACACAATCGCTGCATTTGCCCACCTGACATCATCAGCTGACCTTGACCTATCACTGTATCAATTCCCGCAGGCAGACCATTGATCCAATCAAACATATCCAAGTCTCTTAGCAAAGACATTAACTGCTGCTCATTGACATGGTGATCAAATAATAAATTTTCCCTGACAGACGCACTGAATAACCAGGAATCCTGGCGCACATATGCTACTTTAGATCCACATTTGATCTGTCCAAAAGTTGGTTGATACACACAAGATAGCAGTTGCAATAAAGTACTTTTTCCAGCGCCACTGGAACCAATGATCGCTACTTTCTCGTTGGGCAAAAGATGCAAGCAGATGTCTTTTATAATCATCTCAGAGCCGATTTGATAGCATACGTGCTCAGCATATAAACCTGGCTGATCAGTTGACCCATGCTTAATGACTGGCAGGCTAACCTGCATCATACTTTGA
>VGUW01000047.1 GCA_016874185.1 Gammaproteobacteria bacterium | reverse complement strand
CAGAATGCCTTTTTTTGACCAATGGGTTAATGGAGCATGATGCTATTGGATTATTTTTTCCCTGCATTTGCAATAGAGTGCAAATCTTTTAAGTAATGTATAAAGCTAACCCCCATCATGATTAAACTGGCATTTAAAAAACCCCATGTTAGCAGGTGAGAGTGGCTTATAAAGAAACAAGGCGTCATGAAATTAAGAGTGATGCTGATTTTGCCGCTTAAGTTTGAGCCTAGATAGATTTGGTGTTGATACATGATGCAGGTTGATAACACTCCAATAATCGCATATCGCAGTAGGATGATATTAAAAAACCACATGGGCATTTGATGATAAAGGCATGCACTTAAACTGATAAAAATCATGAAAATAGCATCACAAATTGGGTCAATAATCTTCCCAATCTTAGATGGATTTGGATCCAGTCTTGCAATTTTTCCATCAACGAAATCAGTGATTAGTGCCATGAGCAAACAAAATAATAACGATTGAAGATCGATGGCCGTGTGTTGGAAAATATAATAACCAATGAAAACACGACTAAGGCTAAGACTATTTGCTACAAAGCTTTGCAAGCTCATGCTCAAGGTCCTGCTCGTCGATGATCGAAATCAAATCCATTTCATTTTCTGAAATGGTTTGATATTGGTCGGCAATGGTGTGTAGGTAGTCAATCATTGGTTGCCAGAATTGTTTATTGACCAAAATAAATGGCTTGCTGTGCATGTGAAATGTTTTTGCCAAGGTTAATGCTTCAAACAATTCATCGAGTGTGCCATAGCCACCTGGTAAAAATATGATGGCATCACAGTATTGTAGGAGCAGGAATTTCCTGGAACAAAAAGAGGTACAAAGTAAATTTCTACGAAGAAATGAGTTTGTTTTTTGCTCTGTTGGGATTTTAATGCTGATACCAAATGATTTTTGATTGATGCCATAGGCGCCTTCATTGGCAGCCTGCATTAAGCCTGGGCCACCGCCTGTTAGGACTGCATAATTATTTTTGGCAATCAATGCCCCTACTTGCAAACCAACAGCGTATAATGGGTCATTTTCGCAAATGCGTGCAGAGCCCATGACTGAAATATGGGGGCCAATTGATTTTAAAAAGAAATGACCAGCAAGCCGCTCAGCTGTGACTCGAATGCTATTAAATAATATTGAGAGGCCGGTGTGTTTGATCATTATAAAATGCTCCAAAATTTAGTGCATTGTGCCATAGAATTGTTTAAGATTAAAGAAAAGCCAAGATGAATAATGAGGTTGTATGCAAAAGTCAAAAGTTTGGGTAAGAAAAGGGTTATATTTGGTGCCTAATTTCTTCACAACCTTGACCCTGTTTTTTGGTTTTTTATCATTGGCCTATTCTCAAAAAGGGGATATCCATATGGCGGTGATTTGTGTTTGTTTTGCAATGGTCTTTGATTTTATGGATGGATTAATTGCACGTTTGACCAATACGCAGTCCGAATTTGGTCAGGAATATGATTCATTGGCTGACATGCTGGCCTTCGGTGTTGCACCTGCTTCGCTGGCTTGGCATTATGCTCAGTCAAAGGGTCTGCCGCAGGAGCCATTTTGGATGATCACCTTTGTTTACTTGTTTGCGATTACTGCACGATTGGCTCGATTTAATGCGTTAAAGCAGTATGCGGATACTCAATTTTTTAGGGGGTTGCCATCTCCTGCAGCGGCAGGTTTTGTTTGTGCAGTTGTGCTGGCCTGTTCCCATTATGATCCACAGTTGCCACTTGATTTGTTTTTAACCTTGGTTCTGATTCTGACCTCAGTTTGCGTGGTTTCAAATATGGCATATCCCAGCTTGAAACGTTCAGATTTTTTGCAAAGGCGCCCTGTGTTAGTGATGACGTTGGTCATGGTATTGGGTATTGTATTTATGGTTGATCCATTAAGGGGGCTTTTAGGGATTTTGGGGGTCTATGTTCTAAGTGGACCGATGATTTCTATATTTTATTTGTATTTCAAATTCCCTTTGAAGACATTGGTTTTTCAAAGATGGGGGAGGGCTATTATTCGCATGAAGAAAAGAAATCTGCGATAGATTTTGGAGAGGCTAAGCTTTTTTAATTTTTTTGCAGATGATTATTGGTGTTGTCAGCTTTTAGATGATTATATTTTAAGATCTCTGGACTCATGGGGCATGAACCTGGTTTGACTTGATTGAAGTGCTGGGATAGTCTTAATTATCCAATCCATAAGCGTGATGTGTACATTGTATTTTATTTGTCTTTCTTAACAATTTTTTCATCAATTCCTTACTCGCTGTTAACTTACACATTACAAAATTGGCAGTTTGATCAGCAAGTTTCAATCACACAAGTTGCTCTTTTTACATTCACCCAAATCCCCTATTTTTTGAATCCTTTCTGGGGCTATTTGATTGATAAATTTTATCATATCCTGACCGAGCGATTTTATTTCTTGGTGAGTATATCTGTGATTATGCTGGCGTGTCTTGGATTGTCAATGACACAGCCACAGCAGATAATGTTTTGGTTTTGGGCCATGGTTATGTGTTTTGGTGCATCATGGTTTGATGCTGCGCTGGGTGCATATCGTACATACTTTTCCCAAAACAATTTGGCCTCCATGGCAGCATCTTTGAATGTGTCTTATCGTGTTGGCATGATCTTATTTCAAGCGGGTTTAGTCCTCCTGTCCAATTTTGTGTCATGGCAAAGCATTTATGTTTTTTTATCGCTGCTGTGTTTGGTATGGTTTTTTGGGGTCATCATTGGTCATTTTGTCGTGATTAGGGTCAGCGCTATTAAAGGCAATGTGGCCTTTGTATTGAAAAGCTGGCTGTATGATGATATTGGTTTTTCAGGACTTGGCTGCTTATTTTTATTTCATGCCAGTTATTATTGGATGGCAGCGATACTTTTGGGTTATTTTAGAATGATTCTGGGGATTCAGGCAGTTGAGGTTGCAGCTGCTATGAAATTTTTTGGTGTAGGAATAACAGTCATCATGAGCTTTATCGCAGGTTATTGGCTTAAGCAGTATCGGTTTAAATACATGGGGCATTTGTTTGTGATTCAGTGTGCATCTTTTTTATTGATGTTTTTTCTGATGATGGGGCAGTTGCCAGCTCACATGACGATGGTGCTGCTGATCGGGGTGGAGAATTTTACCCATGGATTTTTTGCAACCATAGCAGTGGCATTGGTACTTCATTGTGCCAATCAGCAGTATCCTGCAACGACCATGGCAATTCTTACTTGTGTTTGTTTGGCATCAAGGTTGGTTGTTGCCTCATTCAGTGGTTGGTTTTTTGAATATTCAGTTCATGGCTTTTGGTTTATATTAGCGGTTTTGGCTATTTTGCCGATCATTTTTATTTATCGCTCACCTTTGATGTATCGGCTTCATCTTCAAGGCTAAATTGTGCAAGCATTTCTTCTGTTTTGCGAAACATCGCCTCTTGCTGCTTCCAAAAGTCCAACATTTTCTGATGTTGGTTCTGCATGGCTTTAAGGTGGTCTTTGCCAATCTTTTGAGAAAACCGCTTGGAGTAATTGATTTGGGTGTTAAAGGCTTTTTCAAATTCTGATTTACTGATCCAGCCTGCGGTTTTTTGAGTGTGATTTGTGATATATAGCCAGGGGCCAAGACTGATTTCAATGTCATCTGATTTGGTCAGTGACCCTGTTGATTTTGCGTCGGGTAAAGGATTTTCTTTGATGACAACCTCAGCCGCTGGGCTTAGGGTAGAAAGGGCAAGAAGGCTCCCTAGTATCAATAACATATTCATGGTACTCTCCTTTGGATCATTAATTTATTTTAGCTGGGGGAAAATCCATGATGCAAGTGTTGTTAGGCCTTTTTTTGATGCTTCCTGCTATTATCCTTGCGAACCAGTCGTGTGTCATAAAGAATGAAGAAGATTGCTGTCATGTTGCTTTTCCTGGGATAGGTGGCACGGTTTATGCATGGAAATGGGTGAATGTCACTGAAGGCATTACAGTTAACCTTGATAAAGTGACACCTGATACTGAAGCGATGGGCTCACCCAACCGTTGGTTTTTTGATATTTGTGTTGTGGTTAAGAAAGAATCATATCCGGATTTGAAGTTTGAATATAAGGGCTTGGGTGAGGCTATAAAAACGCAAACGGTTGAGCTTTTAAATGGCTGAGTATCAGGTGTTTCAGAAATTACAGTCCCATCTGGGAACCCCAATTACTTATGAATTGGTTTATTCAGATCGGACAACCCCATTGATACTGGGCGAAAATATCAACCTATATTGGACTGGCACGATGACTTGTTTATCATGTCAAAGCCTTATTAAGAAAACTTTTCAGAATGGCTATTGCTTTCAATGCTTTAGCACTAAGGCAAGTTGTGACATGTGTATCCTAAGACCAGAGCGATGTCATTATCATCTTGGTACTTGTCGTGAGCCTAATTGGGGATTGGCGCATTGCTTTACTGAGCATGTGGTGTATCTTGCTAACTCTACCGGTTTGAAAGTAGGCATTAGTCGTAAATCAAATATTCCGCAAAGATGGATTGATCAGGGGGCAAAAGAAGCTTGTGTTTTATTAACATGCTCTAATCGACTTATCTCAGGCCAGCTTGAGTCATTTCTGGCCAGAACCCTATCTGATAAGACCAAGTGGCAGCAGTTATTGCAAGGGGTTGACAGTCCATTGGACATGTCTTTTGCTCATGCGCATTGGCAAAATTATTTGAAGATGCATCTTCAAGCGATTGGTGTAAGTTTATCTGATGTGACATGGGTTGATTTTCAGCTGCAAACATTTAAATATCCAGTCGATGCTTATGCTTTAAAGGCCAAATCAATTAAGTTGGCCATAGGTGATAACCAGCTTGGTCAGTTGCTTGGAGTAAGGGGGCAGTATCTCATATTTCAGCAAGGGGGCTTGAATATGAGGAATTTACAAGGTTATCATATCATTAACCCATCGGGCTCTGTTCGTTGACAGTGGCTGAGATTTTTGCTAATTTAACCAAAAAAGAGTTTGTCAAAAATGCTCAGTTTCAAAAATTCTAACAAATCTCATTTCTTTCGAATTGGTTTTTTAACTCTCACGACACTGGCTGATGTGTTTGTGTTATTTACAATAATTAGTGCGACACTTAATTTCTTTGTCGTATCGCCTCCTGTCATGCCATTGCTAACCTGCGTTTCTTTAGCGGTGATTTTGGCTCAGTTTTCGGTCAATATGAAGTTTAGATTGCCATCTGTTAGCCTTCTATCCTATTTTCCCTCAAATTGGCTTAAGGTCTGGTTTAGAAAAATTTCTGGTTTCGAAATTAATGATCAAAAAATAACCAATGATTTTTTGGGACTGATTTGCCTTGGATCAAGTTGTGGCCTGATGAAATCTGATTTATTTAAAAATCTGAACGTTAATTTCAAAGTAACGGCTGAAGGCAATTTCATGTCAGATTCAGGGGTTAAGATGATTCAGAGTCTTCTAAGTGTATCGCCAAAATACTTCCCAATTATTGTTAATCGAGTGATGGGGTTTGAAGATTTGAGTAGGATAGATGATGCTTACAAGAATTTACTATTGATGCTTGTAGAGATTGAAGGTGTTAAATTAGAAAAACTGGGCGCTTTCATTGCTTCATTGCTAGTTTTGGGGACAGATGGTTCAAATCAATCAATACAAGAGCTGGGTTTATCTTCCGTCCAGGAAAAAATATTAACATATATCGTTAAAAACATAAAAAATCCTCTTATTGTGCGATATCTGGACAAAGGGTTGCATTTCCCTTTATTTGACGGTATTTCTGCCCCAAATGCAGATTTGGCTGAAGAAATTTTGGGAGTGGATGCGATGGTTATGGTGTCTGGAGATTTAGCTGCTCGACTTCAAGAGTTGAAGGAAGATTCAAAAGAAGAAATCTCTGCTCAAATTTTAGGTAAAATTTCAAAATTTGACTTGATAAAAAAGAAAATGTTTTGCTGGTACTTTGAAGTGTATAACCAAAAAATTGCTCTGAGTCTTGATTCAGCGGATCTTTTTTTGGATATTATGAAAGAATGTGATGGCGACCATCAATCTGTTTTTCAGTTAATTTTTAACATTTGCCCACGGTCTATTTTATTAAGGCTAAAGACCATTTTATATGAACATCGAAAACAGCTTCTTGATTTTCTAAAACGTAATATTGATACCGAAGTTGCGATTGCTCCAAGTCAGCTAATTCAACTTTTTAACATGCCCATTCGTAAGCGGACTTACTTTGTTCAAAACGGTCGTTCCTTGAGTGAAATTGATCAATTTAGTCAGTTTCCAAGCCCGACCTCTTCCGATGAGCTAGGTTATATGGAGCGGGCATCTGAGTATGTTGATAAACAGAGAGCCGGGGTCTCTAAGCTCGTTAGTGAGGCTTCCAATTCTCAATCAGCTCATCGTTCTTTAGCAGGGCATGGCGGAGGGGGTGTATACAAATTGTTTGAGGATAAATACCCCATTATGCCTGAATTTAAAGAAATGTTAACTCAAGATTCTAAACATGGAACATGTATCGTAAAACCTAAACCTTTAGAAGCAGTTTGGGAAGAAATTTGCAGAGGGCTAAAAGAATGGAAAGTTCCTTCTGATCAATGGAATCAAGCTGCTGCCTTGCTTTCTAGGGTGTTTTCCAGAGCTCTCCCAGCTGAATTACTTTTAGGAAAAAAATTACCTGACCCCGGAAGCTTATGGCCGCCGGGGAATTATAGTCAGGTGATAGTGGCTGCTGCTTTTTATATGTATTTGAATAAAAATTATGGAGCTGCCATGAAAGCTTTCCAGGGGAAGGAGGGTTTAGAAGCACCCCAGGAGCTTTATGCAAATAGTCTGCAATCATTTTTTGAGTATTCAGCAGATTGGCATGGAGGTAAGGCAAATTGTTCATTTCAGCTGATGAATCAATTATGGGGCCAGCTTAATGCAGTATTCTTTAACCATATCCATGTTATGGGTAGAAAAGAAATTCATCAAAGAGCTACTGCCCTTTTAGATTCTAAAATATTGCGTAAGCTTAAACCTGATGATGTCACTAAGCATGCATATGATATATTATCACCTTTAGTCTCCGAAGATGACAGCATAGAGGAAGAAGTTGAGAAAATGATGGTTGATGCTTTATGTACGTTTAGAACATTCCCCCCCCCGGAAGATGAGGAAGAAGTTGAGAAAATGATGGTTGATGCTTTATGTACGTCTAGAACATTCTCCGGAGGCAATTAGTATGCAGATGGATCAATTTCAAAATGGCAATTATGATTCAATTTTTATTAAAGAAGCATATGTTGAATACAGACAGAGGCAATATGAAATGCCTTGTGTATTTTTTGATGGGGAGATTTCTCCTTTTCGTGAAATAAGCATGCAGCAGCTTCTGACTAAAGCGGATATGCTCTTGGTGGTTTCACAGACATTGTCAGTGCATGATTTCCACCAGCAATATAAATGGCCATTTGAAGAAATGGGAGTTGGTGCTGATTTACTTCGCCCTGAGGCATTTATGGCACAGTCTTTGATTTTAAATCAAGAGGGACGCGCTTTTATTGCGCTTTTTTTATGAATGCGATTGCCAGTGTGATGCTACTTTTTTGGGACTTGGATGCTGCCAGTTTGCCAAAGTCCCCAGTTACAACCTCTTCTTACAGGGTTCTTTTGAATGGTAGGTCGCTTCATGTTCATCGCATGAGTCATCCCTTAGATCGATTCTTTGGCTTGATGGGTATGCATCAGTGGCCTAT
>VGUW01000046.1 GCA_016874185.1 Gammaproteobacteria bacterium | reverse complement strand
TAAATCTCGAATTTATTTCTTTCACCACATCCCTATTTGAGATTCCCGAATTGCCTTCAAAGTAAACCGTTTTGAGTCTTTTTTGTAATCTTTTCAAGGGACTGTGATTTTTTTCATCCATGGTTCCGGGTTTTTTTGATGGTTGAGAAAGTTCCTTTAGAATGTCCTCTGCGTTAAAAAGGGTATTATTTAGCTGTGGCATAAAATGATCTTTATTAAATTATTTTTGTTGTTATTTATTTATTATAGTCTATAGGCAATAAAATTTTATTTGCGATAAATTTACGCTACGGGCTGATGCTAGAAGCTGGGGTATTTGTGGCTAAAATGGATGATGATACCAATTGGATCAGACGGTTAGAATTGGCGGTATCGCATCTTGTCGGTGGCTTATGAAGTCTCTGATTGCCCTGGTTTTCTGGAATGTGGCACATTTAAAGACTCCCCAAAAACAGAAGCAATGATCTTCTGAGCTTCACTTAAATCGTCAGGGTTAGCAGATTGTGGACTGTTTTGTCATATTTCAAGAACAGTAGATTCAATGAACGTGCGTAGTTGAGGGAATTGCCTGGCCAGATTCATAAGCGTATCTTTATTTTCTTTAGTGATGGCATTAAACACCTGCTCTTTTGGCAATAAATCAAGAATGGGTTTGAGTATTGTTTGACTGTTGTCGCTTGATAAAATAATGGATAAAACAGATCCAAAATTGGAGTCTGTCTGCTTCAAATTGTGTTAATTTATGTGATAATTAAAAAAAGTCAGCAATTGCAATTAATTTTTTAGACTATAATCAAATTAATAAGAATCGGGAAAAATAAATGTTGCTTCCTTTTTTGGCGCCTGTTGCTGAAGCTGCTGATGTCGTTGGTGACTTTTTGACTCAAAACCCTGCTCAAAACATGACTTTTGACACTGCTTTAGGACTTTTTGAAGGTGTTATACGGCATATGAAAGCGACCAATCCATCTTTCAAGGCAACATTTGAAAGCAATGAAACCGCAATGAGGGATCTGATTTCAAGTAGCATAAGGGCCTATTTGCGTGATCAGTCGTCGCTGCAAACCCATAATTACTTTGGTGCGGATATCGAGGAGCGGGTTAAACAAGTCAAGGATTCTGGTAGTGCGATTGATTTTGTGATTGATCGTAAAACTGCACTGGGCGTTGCAATTGCTACAGTGGTTAGTATTTTGGCTGCTTTATTGGGAGTTATTGTGTCTTTGCCACAAAGCCAAAACTTTTATCGTGATTTAAAAATGGCATGTACTCAGGTTACTGTTGGTGTTTTAAGGGCGGTGATTGATATAACGATTGCATCTTTGACTGATGTGCTTGCGATTGTTTCAAGCATTTTGCTGTTTCTTCCAAAGTTATTAGGCGCTGAAGGATTTATCAATCAAATGCCAGTCCTTAGGCAAATGAATCAGTTGGCTACTCGAAGAATGCGTTCTTATGAGAATACTTTTGAGGATTTTGCAAAATTCGGGCTGATGATTAAATTAAGAGTGCTGGGGATGGATGTTAAAAGCATGACCCAAGAAGATAAATTTCGGCTTATAGAGATGATGGACCGAATGGTAAAACATCAGGCAACTGATCCTAATTTTAATGCTTCGATGATTGTGGCGCTGGAATCTTGTCTTGATTCACAAAATCAAGAAAGGTTGATTGAGGTTTTACATCGCAATAAGGATTATTTGCCCTATTTGGGAGAAGATGCACTAGAAAAATTGAGAATATGGCTTAGCACTTCTCTAACTAATTCTAAGCAAGAGCAACAGCAACTGGTAGAAAAAATTTCAGCCATTTCGGATTTGGTTGGTCTGGCGAAAAAAAAATGATACCCCCCCTGATCGCTTTTTTAGTTAACAGGGTGTTTGTCCTGGATATTTGGGTTGTTTTTATGGTTTAAAATCGTTATAGTTTCTCATTGGAGGGGCTATGAGTGAGAAGAAAATTATCAGTGAGGCTGTCTCAAAACGATATGAGCATGGCTTTGTTTCTGAAATACAATCAGACACTTTTGACCCTGGTTTAAATGAAGACGTTATTATTCGTTTATCAGAAATTAAAAAAGAGCCCACATTCATGCTGAATTGGCGTCTTAAAGCCTTTCAGAAATGGTTAACCATGAGCGAGCCAAATTGGGCCGCACTCAATATTTCGCCAATTGATTATCAAGCCATTAGTTATTATTCTGCGCCTAAAACTCAGAAAGATGGGCCTAAAAGTTTAGATGATGTTGACCCTGAGCTTTTGAAAACTTATGAACGGCTAGGTATCCCCTTATATGAGCAGAAAATGCTGGCAGGTGTTGCGGTTGATGCGGTATTTGATAGTGTATCCATTGCAACCACATTCAAAGATAAGCTGAAAGAGGCCGGTGTTATTTTTTGTTCGTTCAGTGAAGCCCTAAAAGAGCATCCAGAGCTTGTGGAGCAGTATATTGGCTCAGTTGTTCCGGTTGGCGATAATTTTTTTGCTTGTTTAAATTCGGCTGTATTTACAGATGGCTCTTTTGTGTATGTGCCCAAGGGGGTGCGCTGCCCAATGGAGCTCTCTACGTATTTTCGAATCAATGCTGCCAATACGGGTCAGTTTGAGCGTACTCTGATTATTGCAGAAGAAGGTGCATATGTCAGTTATCTTGAGGGATGTACAGCCCCTATGCGTGATGAGAATCAGCTACATGCTGCAGTTGTAGAATTGATTGCAAAAAATAATGCCCAAATTAAATACTCAACGGTACAAAATTGGTATCCAGGCGATGAAAATGGTGTGGGTGGTATTTATAATTTTGTGACCAAGCGAGCAGTGGCTCATCAGAATGCAAAAGTATCATGGACTCAGATTGAAACGGGCTCTTCTATTACTTGGAAGTACCCCTCAGTGATTTTAAGGGGTGATGATGCTGTGGGTGAATTTTACTCAGTGGCGTTGACCAGTAATGCACAGCAAGCTGATACAGGTACTAAAATGATTCATTTGGGCAAACGCACCAAGAGCACTATTATCTCCAAAGGCATTTCAGCGATGAAAGGTCATAACAGCTATCGTGGTCGGGTCCGTGTTGGTCCAAAAGCTGAGCAAGCCAGAAATTTCACTCAATGTGATTCTTTGCTTTTATCTGACACTTGTGCTGCTTACACCTTTCCATATGTGGATGTGGCAAATTCAACCGCTAAAGTGGAGCATGAGGCAACCACCTCAAAAGTAGCGGATGATCAGTTATTTTATTTGCAGCAAAGAGGAATAAGGGCTGAAGAAGCATTGGCATTGATTGTGAATGGATTTTGCCGCGAGGTATTTGATCAATTGCCCATGGAATTTGCTGTTGAGGCACAAAAGCTTTTAGAAATCAGTTTAGAAGACAGTATAGGTTAACCGATGTTAAAGATCAGTCATTTACATGCAAAAGCGCTTGATAAGCCCATATTAAGAGGATTAAACCTTGAGGTTAGGCCTGGTGAGGTTCATGCCATTATGGGGCCAAATGGGTCTGGGAAAAGTACTTTTGCCAGTGTGCTTGCAGGTAAAGAAGATTATGAGGTGACTGCCGGCAGTGTGATATATCAAAATCAGAATTTGCTGAATTTGTCAGTGCATGAGCGCGCCCTGATGGGGGTGTTTTTAGCATTTCAATATCCTGTGGCGGTTCCTGGGTTATCAAATGTGAATTTTCTCAAAACAGCTGTTAATAATCTGCGCAAGCATCACAATCAAGAGCCGCTGGATGCCTATGATTTTCTAGCCAAGGCCAAGGCGTTAGCTTTAAAAGTTGGGCTTGGTGAGTCATTTCTTAGTCGAGGTCTTAATGATGAGTTTTCAGGTGGGGAGAAAAAGCGCAATGAAATTATGCAAATGCTTATGCTCGAACCAAGTTTATGTGTTTTAGATGAAACAGACTCAGGGCTTGATATTGATGCGCTTAAAACGATAGCAGCAGGTGTCAATCAGCATCGTAGAGCCGATAGAATGTTTGTGGTTGTCACGCATTATCAGCGTCTTCTTGATTATATTGTTCCTGATTTTGTGCATGTACTTATCAATGGTCAGATTGTTAAAACGGGTGATGCAAGTTTGGCCAAGGAGCTTGAGGTCAAGGGTTATGGATGGTTGATGACCAATCAAGGACGTGTTTTATGAAATCCATTCAGTGGCCATCGATGAAAGATGAGCTATGGCGGCAAAGTGGAATTTGGACTTTAGAGCGCCCTGAGGCATTACAATCAGCTTCTGTGGTACAAAACGATTTTTGTTTGCAGGAAGTGGTAGCTGATGGGTCAAATTCCTTTAACTTTACTCATCATGAAGATTTTTTATTAAGTCAAATGGGCCCTACACAGTCTTTGGCGCTAATTGATGGTCAATATTCTTACCAGCTGGCTGTGAGTGCCAGTGCACTTAGTGTTTCATTTAAAATTGATGGCAAGGTTAATATTGATTTTCAGCAAGCGATGTCTGATCAAGGTTGGCAGCTGCGTGTTTTTGAATTTTATGTCGCCAAAGGTGCGGCACTTGCAATTACCTCTCAGGTTAATCAACCAGATAGTCAGTCCATGGTACTTTGGCTGATTCATCAGGAACAAGATTCAGTGTTGAATTTTTCAAGAGAGCATATTGAAGGGGCATTTGTGCGTGATCATGTTTGTGTTAATCAAATCGGCGCCAATGCCAGCTCTTTTTTGCATGGCCTTTACGCAGCTCATCAACAACAATTGTCTGAGCATATTTGGACGGTTTCTCATCAAGCGCCCGGTGGTCGATCTGTTCAGAAGCTGCGCGGTATTTTAAATGATAACGCAAGAAGTGTGGCAATTAGCCAGGTTAAAGTGATAAAAGGGCTGCATGGGATTGAGTCTGAGCAACGATTGGATCATATTTTGTTGTCCGATCAAGCCGCGGTGCATACCCGTCCGCAGCTTGAGATTTTATCAGATGATGTGATGTGTCAGCATGGTATTACGGTTGGGGCAATTGATGAAATGGCACTTTTTTATCTTCAAAGTCGAGGGATTGATCAAATGTTGGCCATGCAGCTATTGGCAAGGGGTTTTTTTGAGAAGATTTGGACAGGTGAGTTGTCAGAGTTGATGCTGGAAAAATTAGCAGAAGTGATCGATGAGGCTGGTCGGCATGAATTTTCAAAATGATTTTCCTGTTTATAAAACATACCCAAATTTAGCGTATTTAGACAGTGCAGCTTCAAGTCAAAAACCCTCATGTGTGATTGATGCGATGACTCAGATGTATCAATCTCAGTATGCAAATGTGCATCGGGGGTTATATCAACTGAGCGAGCAGGCAACAATCGCATATGAGGCAGCGCGGCAGACAGTGGCAAAGTTTTTGGGAGCTTTAGAGGATCAGCTGGTGTTTACTCCTGGGACTACCGCCTCTATTAATTTGGTTGCACAAGCGTTTTTGTTGCCTAGGCTGAAAGCTGGTGATGAGATTCTTGTATCCAGAATGGAGCACCATGCAAATATTGTGCCTTGGTATCGGCTGTGTGAGCAAACAGGGGCAAAACTGATCGTAATTGAATGTGATGAATTAGGGCAATTGGATTTGCAGGCTTATGCCAAGGCGCTTGAAAGCCATCGGGTAAAAATGGTGGCACTTGTGCATGTGTCCAATGTGCTTGGCACGATTAACCCCATTGCATCTTGCATCTCATTGGCAAAGGCCAGAGGTGTGCCGATATTGGTTGATGGTGCGCAAGCGACTGCGCATATGCCGGTTAATGTAGCGCAGCTTGGCGTGGATTTTTATGTGACATCTGCTCATAAAATGTATGGTCCTACGGGCATTGGTGCTTTGTATATTGCCAAAGACCATTTTGAAGATATGATGGTTTATCAAACCGGTGGCAATATGATTTTGGAAGTTGATTTTGACAAAGTTACCTATATGTCAGGGCCGCCAAAATTTGAGGCAGGGACACCACATATCGTTGGAGCCATTGGTTTTGCCAAGGCCTGTGATTATTTGTCCAGCATTGGCTGGAATCAAATCATGGCTCATGAGCAGGCTTTACTTGCTTATCTAAATCATGCCCTGGCCTCTTTTTCTGATATTAAAGTGGTGGGGAAGGCAGCATCTAAAATCGGTGTTGTATCATTTGTGATGGACCGTGTGCATCCGCATGATATTGCCAGTATACTTGATCATCATCAGGTTTGTATTCGAGCAGGGCATCACTGTGCCATGCCTTTGGTTCGTTATTTTGGGTATCCTGCTTTAAGCCGAATTTCATTGGGGTTAAATAATGTTCAAAAGGATATTGATCAGTTGATTACGGCGCTTGATCAGGTCAGGAAGATATTTGCATGAAGGGGCTTTATCAAGATTTGATCATTGACCATGGGACAAAACCACGGCGTAAAGGAATCATTGAGAACCCAAGTGCCAAAGAGCGTGGTCATAATCCGTTGTGTGGGGATCAGATTGAGGTGTTTTTGGAGATTGATCCAGATGGGGTGGTTAAGAGGATAAGGTTTGAAGGCGAAGGCTGTGCCATTTCTATTGCATCAGCATCATTGATGGCTGAGGCTGTTGAGGGTAGGCCAGCTGAAGAGGTGCAAGCATTGTTTGAAAATGTTCATGGCATGCTATCAGGCAAAGGCCATGATGATTTGGGGAAGCTTGAGGCTTTATCTGGCATCAGCCAATATCCAATGCGTGTGAAGTGTGCTACTTTGTCTTGGCATACTTTGATGGCGGCTTTAAAAAAAATGGGGCCAGTATCTACTGAGGGGGTATGAACATGATCAAAATTAGTAAAGAAGCTGAAAATTATTTATTAAAGTGGCTTGAGAAAGAGAATGGAATTGGTATTTATTTGAGCATGAAGAAGCAAGGCTGTTCTGGCTGGCAGTATCATTTAGAGGCTGTTTTAACTAAGCCACAAGGTGTAATTGAGCAGGCATGTGAACAGATTGTGCTTTACATTCAAGTTGGAATGATCCATAAAATGGAAGGCACTCAGATTGATCTGGAGCAAATGAGTTTGGGTCAGAAGAAAATTGTGTTCAATAATCCCAGGGCCAAAGGAAGATGTGGTTGTGGAGAATCATTTCAGTGGGATGAGCATGCAAGTTGAAAAGGGACAGGCCCTGACTTTAAATCGAGATTGTGATGCAATATTGGTGCCACATGGCCAACCAATTATTTTGACCGCAGGAACTCCTGTGAGTATTTATCAAATGCAAGGTGGTTCGGTAACAATTTTGCTAGGTGGCAACATGGCGCTAATTCACTCAGATGATGTGGATGCCCTGGGTCTTGAGCCTGACCCTGATCTTAAAAAATACCTAGATGACCCTAATTTAAGTACCCTTGAGAAAGTTTGGTACCAGCTGACATTATGTTTTGATCCTGAAATTCCAGTGAATATTGTTGATTTGGGACTGGTGTATGATGTGTTGTTTTACCAGGAAACTCAATCATGCTGCATCATTATGACTTTAACATCACCAACCTGTGGCATGGGTCCTGTTTTAGTTGAAGATGTAAAATATAAAGTTGGTATGATAGCAGGGATCGATCAAGTGGAGATTGAGCTGGTATTTGATCCTCCTTGGGGTAAAGAAATGATGTCAGATGCTGCTAAGCTACAGCTGGGATTGCTTTAGATCAAAATTACTTTATTTTTCGCCTCAGTGACTTTAGTCATTTCTCTGATTTTAATCTATAATTAAAAAATAATAATAGTTAAAAAGAGCTGCTAAAATGAGCCGAAATTCAAATGCGCAATTTGTGATTGATGTGATTCAAGTAGCAGGTCCACATGGAAGTATCGCTGATATAAAAGCAGGAATACAGGCTTATTATGAACAGAAGAAACTCCCCGGGCAGGAATTATCGTCAATTTTTCAAATATTTGATATTATACTAAAATTGGGACATTGTTATGCACAAGATGACCAGCAAGTTAGGGCAATTGTGCTTGACATGATCATTCAGGCTCTTAGATATTCTAAAGATACTGCATCATTATCCGACTTAAATCAATTGATGCAATTAAAGCTTGATGTATTAAA